>JAIDKM010000306.1 GCA_029051915.1 Alistipes sp.
CTGCCGCCGCCGTATATCCTTATCTCCCAACCGATGTAGTTTCCCGTGTTGAGCTCCGGAACGTCGACCTCAATTGGTCTTTCATTACCGGCTGGAACTGTTCCTGTAAGCGGGAAATCATCGTCCTTGATCGTCTGAGTTGGCCCGAAAGTGTTCTCGTGATAATTCTGTTGGCGATTGACAATGGCGTAGATTTTCACCTTGCGCGTGGTATCCAACGGCTGGCTACCGACGTTCTTGATAGTGATTTCCAGCTTGTAATCGCCGGGCTGGGGCGCGTAATAACCCCACTGGTTGAACTGTTGATTCGAACCGTCGTGTTTCACCAACTCGGAGCCGCCCATCTTCTCGGGCTGCAACATATAATCCAGCTCCACGGTGGTATAGGTAGTCGAAGAATTGCCGCCGGGATAAGGCAGGGCAGCACGCTTGCCGATGTATGTTGCTGTAACGCTGCTATCCTCGGTGATCTTCGAGGCGGTGATGTAGAGCGACTTCATGAAAGGATCATCGAGGAGGTTGGATTCGACCCGATATCCGTACATGTAAAACATCTGCTCGATCATCGTGATGAAGCGATAACAGGGTACGAGGCTATACACGTTCACGGTGCTTCTGGGGAACGGATCGGTCGTCGATAGCCCTTGCTTGGTGAATACGGCCGGCCACCGCCTATCTCCGGACGCCTCGGCATTGTCCCGCACGATGTGGTCGGAAGTCCAGACGTTCTCCCAAAGGATATTGCCCATATTCTCGTTGTCGACGTCTCCGAGGAGCGAGAACAGATCCACCGTGTTGGAGACGATCTGGCAGTCGATCGACCCCCCGGCGTTGTCGTCGAGGTTATCGACATACAGCACGGCGCCGAACGGCGAGAGCTGCGCGCCCTCGCAAAGGAGCTTGCAACGCCGCGGCGTGTAGGCCGCATCGGCCACGACGGCGAAGCTGTCGAGGAAGCCCAGCAGGCGCATGTTCTTGGGGGTCTTCGGCAGCTTGATAGCCTGCGAGTAGGCGGCACGCCGATCCTTCAATTCGTTGAGACTGGCGATCTGGTAATTCATCGCCGGCACCTCGTCCCCGAGGTCGAGGTCTTCGTAGCCGTTGCCGGCATCGTAGAGCAGTCGGTAATCCATTGTCAGAATTGGGTTAAAATGCGCGGCATGGCGAACGTGAATTCCACGCTGCCGAATCCGTTGCGGGAGTTCCACGAGGCCGAGAACCCCTCAGCTATGACGATCGTCTGCCATGTCCGTATTTCCTCGTTGAACCACTGAATACGCGGAGACCGCGGCAGGGCTGCCAATGCCCGGTATTCGTCTTTGGACAGCAGGCCCTCGCCGACGGTTACCGTCCGCGTGGCGCTGAGCGAGACCGTCGCCTGCGTGTAAATCGGATCCGTGATATAGAGCTGGATGTTGGAGACATCCTCCACGTCGTCCGTCTCCTCGCGGCGCTCGAACATCCAGGTATTCCACCCGCCCGAGGCGTTGATCCAACGCACGTAGAACGGCGCATCGGGTTCGCAGCCCTCAAGAACCGGATAGGATGCGAGTTGCGTCGATTGTTCTTTATATGTCCAGACCTCGACCATATCAATGCTCTGAAAGTCGTAATCAAAGGTTATGGTGCCGAGCGGATATTGTATGCGGTCGGAAAGCTGATCTCTGCCGTTGAATTTGAGGATGTACTCCAAAGTCTTGGAGTCGAAAGACCGTAGGGTGAGGAAGAACGGATAACGCTTATATCGAATCAACGGCGTATCGGTCAATTTGGCGTAAGCGTTAAATCCCCAATAGCTGTCATAATATCCGGGTTGCCCAACGGCGTTTAGAGCGTAGAAGAATGCCTTTCGCGTGCCATTATCGTCAATGTAGCCCTGTGCTACTAAATTCAGGTTCGGCCTTACGATCCCGTCGATTCCTGCGTCATATGCGAACGCCCGCCGCATGATGAAGGAGAGATCTATGTAGCCGTTACCGTCCGGGCCTGCCTCGGGGGTAAGGGTTACGGTGTATGTTTGAACCGGGTCGGTTTCGATCACAGCGACGAACGTCATAGGATCGAGGGTGTCCTGATTCCGCGCATCGTACAGCGCGGTCATCTCGCTCTGTATTCTGGTGCGCTCGGCCGTCGTGGTCGCTTTAGCTAAGTCCAAGGTGAGCTGGTCGTAGCGCGCCTTCGGGGTTTGCACGACAAGGGGAATTTCGTTGAAAGCCGCCACGAGGGCGGGAGGCGCTTTTAAAATCACTATTGCCATAGATTGTCGATCTGTTTTACTATCTGCGTTTCATAAAAGCCCGCCAGCCTCTTGGATATGCGGGTGGTGAAGTCTCGGATCGGAGTGTAGAAGATATCTTGCTCTAATCCCATGCTGCCGGCGTCCTGCCACAGCGAGGTACCATCGCGTCTGATCTTCCATGCCACGGCATTCGCCCACCGATCGAATTCCTCCTCCGATCCGAACGATATGCCTTTGTATGCCGCCCACTCCTTGATGATCGCGGCAAAATTATAGGGCACCTTGCCGGGACGGCGGCCCCGGGCGAGCACCCCGATATAGCCGGGCCCGGTGAGCTGGCCGCCCGATATCGAGACAGCCTCCACCGCAATCGCAGCGTAAGTGTCGCCGCTGGCCTCCTGACCGGCTTTGCGCGACGCCTCGATGATGTCGCGGCGCAGCTGCTCCAGCTCCTCCCATATGATGCGATCCGTCGTCATGCTATTTACGAGACAGGCGTCGTTGCCGCTCCCTGCTCTCTATGACCTTTCTGTAGTTGCGTTGGTACTTGAAGCCCTCCAAATCGGCGTACAGCAGGCCGAAGACCTTGCCGTACTCCCATTGCAGTATCTCGTCCGGGTCTTTGCCGAACTTCTCGGCAAGTGTCATCACCGTCATCATAGGCCCCAGCTTCTTGCCGAGGTTGTTGATGCCGGCGGCGATCTCCTCGGCCGTGGGCTGGTAAGCCAACATCGTCGTCTCTCGCTCCATCCAATAGCGCAGCCCATCGACGACCTCCTCGAACCATGCGATCCATTCGGGGGTGAATGCCTGCACCCAATCGGGGTGCAGGCATTTCATCGTAGCGGTGTACTTCTCCGATACGCTCGCACCTTCCCGGGCGAGGATTTCCCCGATCTCGATACGCTGGCCGTATGTTAGCTTTCCGCCCCGAATGTCGATCTTGACCAGGCCGGCTATCTGAACGTCGTTGTGCATGGTGTCTGCTGTAAGAGGGTGAAGTCGAGGACTACGGCCACCTCGTTGGAATCGAAGCGCGAGAGGTGCGGATAGGTGAATGTATAGTCCCCCACCGAGTATCCGCGCAGGTCGCCGCGCATTGCCGTGTCTATCGCCTCCATGAACGGAACCACGACCTCCTCCTCGATGCGGTCGCGGATCGCCTGCCGTGTCATCGTGAGCGTGTGCTGCGCCTGCACAGATAGCGGCGTGTTGCCCAGTCCTGCGAACGGTTCCAGCTCTTTGGAGAAGCGGCAGAAGTAGATCGACAGCCGTGTCTCCTTTTGCCGGAAGAATCCCTGCGTCCGGTTCTGCGGGATGCGGTATCGGCCGCCGCGCACCTCCTCGATAAAGATCAGCCCGGCGCTGTTCTCCACGGCGTCGGCTTTAACGTTCATGGCGCTGGCCTCGTCGTACTCGTAGTAGTAGTCGGCATGCAGCGATTGGAGGATGTCCCCCAGTTTCTTAATCAATTGTCCGGTCATGTCAGTATCCGATATGTCGTATTCCTTTGGCCTTTTCGGTCATTTCCCGCTCAACGATGCCCGTCAGTACGTCCGGGGCATCGTGCCAGCGGTTGGCCCGAAAAAGCCGTTTGTAAGTCGTGATATGGGCGTGCAGCCGCTCCCAGCGTATCTTCCAATCCTCGGGAAAGTAGATGCGGGAGACGACCGCCTGGGCGTTGGTCAAGATGCGGGCCTCCTTATTGCCGTTCTGGTGGAACCACTCCACCCGGACGCCGGGCGCCAGTCGTTGCACGGCCCGGGCGAAACCGCGGCCGCCGTTGTTACTCTCGATAAGGGCCTCCAGCGTCCCGCTGCGCTTCAGCATCGCGGCGGTCGCCGGCTCCGTCTCCTCCATCGTCTCCTGCGTATAGAGCACGTCGGTAACGTAGATGTTCCCGACCTTATCCGTGCAGTAGCAGATCGAGCAAAGGTGATCGTCGCCCGTGTCGGCCGTGTCCGTGTAGTTGCTGCGGCGCACGATGTCGGCAGGCAGCTCGCTGTACGTCCGGAAGTGATCGCCGTATAGCAGGCCCTCCTTGCTGGACGGTCGACCTTGATACATGCAATCGAACTGCAGGCGGTCGATGCGCCGCTTGGCGTTCAGCAGTTCGACGCCGTGCCGATCCGGCCAAAGAGCCTCGCCCTGCTCGCGGGGATCGATATCGGTGGCCTCGCTCTCCTTGATGGCTTCGAGGTTTAGGTGCAGCCAACGGTCGGCCGGCGTCGTGTCGAGCTGTTCCCAGCTTCTCAGCTCCTCGACCGGTTCGTGCTTCATGATCGTACCCATCAGGTCGTCCTCATGCCAGCGCGTGAAGACCATCAGCTCCTGACTTCCGTTGTGCAGGCGCGTCTTGACGACCGAGGTGTACCACTCCCAACAGTTCTCCCGGATGACGGGCGAATTGGCCTCCATCGCATCCTTGTACAGGTCATCGAGGATGAAGCAGTCGACCTCGTTGCCGGTCAGTGCCCCCTCGCGTCCTGCAGCGAGCTGGAAGCCCGCACGGTCGACGATCTCGAACAGGTCGAACGTCTGCGCATAACCCTCGGCCCGCGGCGAAGTGGAGTTGCTCTTGAGTGTCGTGCCGGGAAACAGCTCCGTATAGGCCTCGTCCGTGATGATGCGCTGCACGCGCTTGTTAAACTTCGAAGCCAACGCCGCCGAGTAGGAAGCGATAGCTATATGCAGGTCGGGATCGAGGCCCAACATGAACGCGGGCAGCAGCTGCGTAGAACCGAGCGATTTCCCGTGCTGCGGCGGTATCGAAACCATCAGCTTGCGGATGCGGCCTTTGGCAAAAGCATCCAGCACGCGATAGTACGACACGTGGAACGGCGTCAGCTGTATCGAGGGCATAGCCCACTTGGCAAAATCCCCGAGGTTGCTACGCGCCGCCCGCCGCTTCTGTTCCCGCAGCAGCAGATATGTCCGCTCGATCTCTCTCATCGTGCCTTGAGCTTCTCAAGCTCTTTCTGCAGCTCCTCGTCGGACATCTCGGCGATGCGGTCGCTCTCCGACTTGTTGACCACCTCGGAGACATCGGCCAGCTTCAGCACCCGGGCGACGATCGCCTGCGAGTACTGCCCGGCAAGGGCTCCCTCCAGCTGGTCGGCCTCGATCCGCTCTCGCACGCGCGTGCATTGGACGCGCATAGTCTCACCCCGTCGCTCGTAGGCACGGAAAGTATTCATCGTGATGCCCGCGAACTGGCAGAAGCTGATCAACGTCAGCGGCCGATCGATGTCGGCCAGCACCGTGCCTTTCTTGGTCGTCTTATACGACTTCCGCGGATTCTCCCGGGCCCACGCAAGGTACTGCTCGAACTTCTCGGCCAACGTGTCGGCTGTATACAAGCGCTCGACCCCGCGCTTATTGGAGGCGGGGCGATCATCGCAGGCGGCGATCTGTTTCTCTACGTTCTCTTCCATGACTGCGCAATATACAACCATTCCGGGACTGTTGAACCCCGGCAAAACAACTGGCAACCAATTTGAAAACAACCGGCAACCAATTTGAAAATATCACCCCAAATTTGCGAAAATATAAACGACTCTGTCGTGGCGATCCTTCACGGGACGGTGCGATTTTATCCGGCCCGCTACGCGCTTGTTGGCGACGCTGACCGCCTGCCGCGTAATCCCGAAATACTGGGCGATGCGGGGGATATATTCTCCCTTTTCGCGGGCGATGTACATAGCCATCTGGCGAGCATCCGAGACGATGCAATTGCGGCACCTTCCCCGGACATCCTCCGGGTCAACCTCAAAAACGTTGGACGTGGCCGTTACGACCCGATCCAGCAAACTGACATTCTCCATTTTGCAATTCTGATTAAAAACCCTACCTTTACAAAGCCAATCGTAAGGGGTGATCTTTCGGGATTGCCTCTTTTTCATTTTCCTACTTCTTCAGAAGTTCTGGGTTGTCGTGAATGTTGCCGAAGACCTTCGGCACTTTTGACCCTTCGAGGTCGTGAAGTGGTATCGGGTCATCGCCCCCATCGGTCGCCGGCATCAGCCAAAAACACCCATCGATGAACTTTACCTGATGTCTTGTTCGCATAATAATTGGACGGGGCCGGAGAGGCGCGCCCCATTCATATTCCTCAAAATCCACACACTCTGGGTATTCGACCAAGTCGTCCTCGTATATTTCAACGCCTAAATCATCGAACTCGCCCGTGAATTGGCCCACGGTGGCGGGGTCGACCCAGTGAGGCACATCATCCCCTTGTCGTAGATGATGCCCGTCCACTTCGCATATCTCTGGCGGTAAGATATAGGGCGCCCCATTTTCGGAAATTATCAAATTTCCGTATACCCATTCTCCCGTGTCGAGGCGCTTGCCCCGGAATTTTATCTCGCGTAGCATCGCATTCAGATTATTCGTGAATATATCGCCAACCGATTACTTTCATTGGCAAGCTGCTCTCCAACAAGAAGTGATTACTTGCAGGATCGAACGTGTCGATGTCATATAGACCCATCAAACGTTTTACAAGAACATGTTTTCCGGGTTCTGGAAGGATGTCTTGCGGGTCGTTCCATTTGGTCAACTCATGATAGCCCCGGGTTAAAACATCCTTTTCTGCAATCTCGATAGCTTGAATGGCGTCGTTTATATGGACGAAGCCATACTGATCGACATGCAGGCCCAGATAGTGTTGTGCTTTTTCGCTTTTCATATCTTTTTTCTTGGTTATGCAGGGACGCCGTTACACGCCCCTGCTGACACGTTTATTCGTTCGTGCTCGCCACGCTCGCTCACTTGACATCCCGGACGCAGCGCACGGCTAAACCGTAAGCGCGGTAGTAATTGCCCAGCGGGTCCACGTACGACGAGTAGAAGACAAGACAGCCGGCGAAGGTGCTGCCGGACGTGGGCGAGGAAAACCAGGCGTAGCCGTACGTGCCGACGCCCCACAAATCTCCCGACGTGATGTTGCGGAAGCCCGAGGCAGGGAAGAAGAGGCTTCCCTCATGGTCAGTGTGGTGGTTGCCCCCGAACCAGCGACCTTTGCGCTCGTCGTCCCACGTGCTGCCGAGCTTGTCGAGGGCTACGAACTCGTCATCTATTGACAGTCGCCAGCCGTTACCCAGCTGCTTGACCGCTTCCTCTGCTTCGTCGTAGGTGTAGTACCACCGGCCGTCGATCTCAGTACCGCCGAAGCCGGAGAGGTTTTCAGTCATCCACTCCAAATCCGGCATGCCCGGCAGGATGATGGTGGAGGGGGATTTCTCATCGGCTTTCGATTGCCCGATATAGCACGGGATCGTCTCGGGTTGTGCTTCGGACTTCTCGGCGTCCTTGTACGTTTCGAGGGGGCACCAGTCGGGGACTTGTATTATCCCCGAATCCCCATCGAAACCAGCCAATCGCTGGGGATTCATCCGCGTACAGATAAAGGCAGCACACCGGCACACATCCGGATGGTTGTACCGCTCGGCGAATCGGCAATCTATGCAATTGTCGATGATGTTTTCGATCTTTTTCATAGTCGTTATCTGTTTTTGAAACGCTCCTCCGCATTCTAAACGCGGACGAAGCACGGGGTTGTGAATTTCATAGTTATCAATGTTCATATACAAAATCTGTTGTTTGTAAATGTGATGGCCGCTGTTGTATCTCTGCCGTTTGTTCAAAGTGTTTCATCTGCTCGTCGGATTCCGGAAATAAAAATCCGTTGGCTCTAAGGGCGTCATCAAGCCAGTCTTCGAAGTCCATGTTGCTCGTATTCGTTAATCGTTGTTGTCGGAGTTTATACGATTCGGCGATTCATTCGCAAGATGATTTTTGAACAAAGAAAGAATCGTAATAAGCGAGTTCACTTTCTCCAAAAATTCTTCATTTGTGTCCACATGTGAGCGATGTAGCCGAACTTTATTGTGGCAATCAGCTATTTCAACAAATGTACAGTAGCAACTCCCTTCCGTACCTTCAAACACCCCATCATAGCACACGATACTGCCCGTAGAGGAGGATGTTTGGCTATTGAGCCACTTTTCAGATTTAAAGTAGGTCTTTGTTTTCATATTTGTTAATAGTTTCTGCAATCTGGTAGAACACCTGCGGGACTATCGCGTTTCCGTAGGCTTTGATGGACTGACGGCGCCATGCAGGAAAGGTGATACCGTCCAGTTCGGCGGGAAGCCCATCATCTCCGCTACGAACAGGGGATTGAGTTGGATATTCTTTCCAGAACTCCGTGCCATTCGGTGATTCAGTGAGTTCATTCTCAGAGAATCTATTTTCGCATCTGCGTACACGGCCGCTGTCCCCGTATGGAAGTCCGAGGCACGAGGTGTCGGTAGCAGCTTCAGGGCTATCGGCCGGCTCTTGCCGTTCTCGCAGACTTTCAGACCCTGCGTCTGAACGGTGGGCAACAATCCACACTCGGTCGCGCCGGTGTGGAGCGCCGACGGCACAAGCTGGAAGTACAAACGGCTGGACTTCGTAGCCGAGAGCTTCCAGGTCAGCGAACACCGTGTCGAGAACCATGCCCTCCGACCAATTAACGAATCCGCGAACGTTCTCGCCCACGACCCAGCGGGGACGAATTTCGCGAATTGCTCGCAGCATCTCCGGCCAGAGGTAGCGGTCATCGTCCGTTCCCTTTCGCTTGCCGGCGACGCTGAACGGCTGGCAGGGGAAGCCCCCGGTGAGGACGTCGATGCGCCCTCGCCAAACGGTAAAATCAGTTGTTCGGATGTCTTCATACTGAACTGCATTCGGAAAGTGATACGCCAGGACGGGGCGGCAAAACGGGTCAATCTCGCAGTTGAACATATTCGTCCACCCTGCCCACTCGGCTGCGAGGTCGAAGCCGCCGATACCGCTGAATAGTGAAGCGTGTGTCATGGCCTATTCGCGTATGTATCGCCACCCGATAATCTTTTCTCGGGCGGCGAGGTAGTTTACAATCCATTGGCCATCCTCGTCAAGCCACCCGACACGATAAATTGTAACGCCGGATCCAATCCTCATTTTCAGCAACACGTCTACATACAGTTCCGGAGGCTCTATTTGCGCGTCATGCCACCTCGTCAGCTCCTCACGCATCCATTCGGCACCTGCCTTGAAACCGTCGCGCTTGTCGTCGTTCATGACAGCGAATCCGTCGTCGTTTTCCATGCCGAACAGGTCGGCCTTCTTGTCAATATCGATCATCTCGTTGGTTATTTAATCAATTCATATTCGTATGCCACGACCCACGGATTGCTGGCCCACGTGCCGCGGCCGGAAACCTTGTCGATCAAGGCTGAAAAGGCTTCGCGAGGTGTGTCACGCAATATGTCTCCTACGACATAGTGAATCGGGTGGATAGGGAAATCGACCGGGAAATTGGGGACGAATTTCCTAATACCCTCCTTGATGCAATCCTCGTCCGATATATCTTGCAGGCGCTCGGCCCGTTTGCCCGTAATGCGGATGCGGTGCGGCATAAGCTCGGCTTTAACGAACATCTTGTTGCGCCAGCCGGCTGTATTGCTAAGGACTACGTAGAGGCCGTCGTATCGGCTTGTTTTGCAAATCTCATCATGTATTCTTTCATAGTTTTGCGCCACGGCGACCACCTCGCCGACCTTATAACGAGTGGCGAAACGGACATCTTCCGCCGAATCGAAGTGCGCAACTACATCGTCGCCATCCATGTAGACGTCGTCTGCTTCATTCAGCACTTGCTGCTCCTCGTCGGTGAACTCGGCCCGCCGTGTGTTCTTCTTGCGCCCCTCGATAGTCGCCTGCGTCAACCCGTAGGCGTCGTTGAACATGATCTTTTTCATAGATTATTCAGAATAGTTCTCGTTGTTCATCCGGCAGCGCCACACCCATGCTTCGCAGCGCGTGGCGTAACGTGTAGCCGTTGTTAGTATAGTTCATCGCCATGCAGTAGAGCTTAGGATAGCGATTGTAGAGCACCCGGAAACGTCCGGCGTTGAACTGCGCCCCGAACCCGCAGAAGACGCACCCTGTTCGCTCAATACCCTCGACGTCGTATATCTCGCAGTAGGAAACATCGTATCGGCGTATGTACTCCCAGCAGTCGGCGCCCGTCCATATCGAAAGCGGCGCACTATGCACTTTCCGCGGATCGCCGTCGAAGACGTTGCAGCCGCCGCGGCGGATGTACTGACTTTGCCGTAGCTTGCTTTCCCCCGCAAGCGTTCCCACCATTGCGAGGCTTCGGGTCTCCGTGTTGTAGTTGCGAAAGGGGCGCTTCTTCAATATCTCGCAGCACTTCTCCGAAGTCATGTAGGGTTCATTGACCAAGTAGCTCCAGCGTGTAGCCAGTACGCCGGCCCGGCGTACTCCGTCCCCGTAAAGCCGATAGTTGCGCAGCTTATCGCTTTCAGTCGTTCGGATTTGCCGAACGGCTTGCGCCGCTTCCTTACTGACCAGCGGAAATCCGTATTGCTCCATGACCTGCCGCGGCGTCAGCGCCGGGTGGATGATATCCACGTTCGACGTCTGCCGCACGAAGCGCACGATTTCGGGAAACTCATTGCCAGTCGAACAGAACACGCCTTTGAGGTCTTGGCCGAATACCCTGCGAGCGAGGTGCAGCAGCACGGTGGAGTTCAGCCCACCAGAAAATGACACGTAGGGATTGCGCCCGTGCTCCCGACAGTATGCGAGGAAAGCATCGATAGCGCCAACGGTGTGGTCGATCTTCTTCTCCAGCGGCCACGCCTGACGCTCTCGGAGAATTTCGAGGGTCATCTTCATGCCTGCGTCTTGTTGAAGTTCAGTTCCGGATTCCGCCGCGCATCCAGTATGCGATGGACACGCTCGATCTCCTCGTCTACCGCTCGCTCCAGCCGCTTGCTGTCCCGAAGCGCGGCTCCCGATCGGGTGCGGAAATACTCCCGCTGCGAAGCCCGCATCCGCTCGACCGTCTGGAAAAACTCCTTGCTGTTCATCGTCTCGGTATTCGATAGTTCACGTTCTTGTCGGGGCCGTAGAGTTGTTTCAGAGCGGCGTGCATCGCCGGTCGTCGGCCGTCCGTTTCGAGGAAATCCCGCAGGGCAATGTCTCCGGACGTGATGTAGATGTTCGGGCCCTCGACGTGCAGACCTCGGAACTGCGTCAACATCACCGTGGCGTCGCAATCGGGGTCGGCCTCCTTGACCGCTTCGTGGACGGTGAACCACGCGTCGCGGATCGGCTTCGGCACTTTCTCGGCGTCCTTGGCGGGCGACCACGTTCGCAGCGCCGCGGCCCTGTTGCGGATAGCGTTGCCGTGGGCATCTACCCACCCGCACTTCTCGTAGTGATTGATGAAGCGCTCGAGCTCTGCCTGCGGACGAAGGATTTGTTTTTCGAAAAACAAAATTTTCAAAAATTCCTCTCTCTCTCTGGCGCCCGCGGCCGCATCTCTCACAGAGAGAGATTCAGAATCAAGATCAGATTCATAATCATATTCAACAGGGTTTTCAGAATAACCGTTCGCTTTTCCGTTTAACCGATCGCTTTTTTCGGAAACCGTTCGGTTTTTTTCTGAAGCGTTCGGTTTCCGCGGACGGCCGCCGAGGCGACCGTTCTCTTGATTCTTCGCGCACTCAGCCTGATACTTCTCTGCATTCGCGTCCAGCGACGTTTTGATGAAGCCGAAACACATCCGGGTAACATCATCCATATCGGGCAGTTCTTCGCCCGCAGAATAGGCGAATATGGCCGTCAGCAGGTCGCCCCGCTGTTCCCGGCTAAGCATCTTGATTTGCGGAAAGAAGTCGCGTCGCAGTATGAAAGTGTCTTTGTCTTTTTTCTTCATGATCTATGATGCTGCTTCTGATGGCAGCGGCTGCATAGGGTGATTAACAGGTCGAGGTGCTCGGCCTCACGGCCGACGATCGACTGGCCGTTCTCGTCGTGATAGCTGAGGTGATGGACTTCCAGTTCGACGCGCGAGCCGCACAGGCGGCAGCGGTGTCCGTCGTGCATCCGTACCTGCCGGGCTACGCCCTCCCAGTAGGGAGAGCGCAGCGTCAGCCGGTAGTTGGAGGGGCGGCCCCGTCTATGCTTCAGCCTCGACATCCTCGGGGGATTTGTAGACGAAGACCAAATCGACGCCCTTTTCGAGAAGGAGACGGAGGGCATCTTCATCGAGTACCTTATCGCGTACGATTATGTCTTCCGTTCCCGGTAAAACCACATCGGCGGCCAGCGTGCGACCGATCAGCTCCTCTGCCATGTCCGTGCTGACCTCCATCTCCTCGAAGTTGCCCTCGGGGCTGAAATCGGCGCCGAACATCTGCAGGAACACTTGCTGATTGGCCGTTTGCCGGGTGAAGATATTACCCTCGTCCTCCGCGGGGATGCGAGCTACTTTCGCAAGGACGAAGCGGCCGCCGCTGTAGGTGTAGTGCAGGTAGTGCCCATCCACGGCCATGCGGAAGGAACGCGCGGCGTCGAGCTCCTCGCTCGTCGTTCCTGCCTTGATCGTCTGGATGCAGTCGTTCACGTGCTGCGTGATGCTCTGAAGCACCTCCTTCTGCGCCTTGATCTTCTCCTCGATACGGGCCTTCTCGCTCAACAGGTCGGCGAGCTTCTGCTGCTCCTCGGGTCGGACGTTCTCCAGCAGGTCGGTGTACTCGCCGCGCACGTTCACGATCTCGGTCTCGTCGAGCTCCCGGACGACGGTGCTGCTCGTAGGTTCGGCGATCAGCTCCTCCATCGCGGCCTTGACGGCCTCCTCCTCGGTTTCGCCCCCGAAGCTCAGTTCCCGGGGGAAGGTGCTGAACTCCTCGGGAATCAGGTACTGCGGATTCTCGGGTCGATACTTCTGTTCTGTCATAATTGGTCGGTTTGTTTTTTGAAAAAATCGGTTAATGTTCGATAGTCGTTGTCGGTGAGCTTCACCGTCTGCCTACTCTTCTGCGTGAGCTGCTCGATGATCCCCGGGCCGTAGCGCTCGATCAGCCCGCGGCGGTAACCGGCGGCGTTCCCGTCCTTCATGCGGTTGCACTCCCGGCACTGGGCGTGCACGTTGCGGATGTTCCATCGTGTGGCCGTATGCGTCCGGGGGATGAAGTGGCCCGCATCGCACGTCGAGACGGTGATCGGGCGGCCGCAACTGATGCAGCGTCCCATGCCGCCGTGGCAGTCCCGCAGCCTGACGTAGCGGCTGAAGACCCGGTCGAGGGTATCGCGCGCGCTGCTCATGCCTCGGGAAGGTATTGAGGCAGCAACTCGGCCTTGATGTAACCGGGCAACTTAGCCTGAATGATACCGTAGGCCCCCGTCTCGGCCTTTGCGTCGAAGCCGGGCCAGTGGTTGGCGGCGCGACACTGGGCAACGATGTCGAGGGCCTGCGCGTACTTGTATTTTCCGATCTGCAAGTCCTCGGCGTCCCAGTAGAGCACGGCGACCTGGTAGGGCATCACGGTCTGCGCCATGATCATGACCGTGCCGGTGAAGCGGCGTCCCGTGATCTCGGAGGCGACCTTCAGATACATGCCCTCGGCAAGCTCGTAGCGGAACTTGGCGCAATCCCGCATAAAGGCCTCGACGGACGTAGCGCTGGTGGTCTTGACCGAGAGGATGGCGTTCATTCCGAAGTCCTCCTCCAGCAGCAGACCGTCGGGCCGGATCTTGACCTTCAGGCCCGTCGCAGCGTCGCGGCCGTACATGGAAGTCTCCGTCTTGACGAAGCGCATCATCTGAGGGAGAATGCCGCCGCCGTAGGTATTGAACGAGACCTTCATCGCGCGGATGATCGCCGCATAGTCGGCCGGTATTGCGGTATAGCCGCGGGCTGCGGCCTCGGATTCGAGACCGTCGAGCAGCTCGCGCAACTCCGAGAGCTTCATGTCCTTGAAGATCGCCGTTTGCGGAATGGTCAACAGATCGGAATAGAACTCGATCAACGCACACACGCCCGCGATCTGCCCCCGGTTGGCTTTCGGCTCGACGATCACCCTCTCGAAGCGAGCGGGCTCCAAGATAGCCATATGCGCGAAGGAACCCAGCTCGAAGTGATCCGTATTGCGGGGCTTCAGATCCATGTTCCGGGCGACGAGGTAATGCCGCGGCGACTTCAAAGCCTCCTTCAAGAGCGAAGAACTCTCGCCCTCGTGATCGAGGTACTTCTCCATCCGGTCGTTAGCGACACGGCCCCGCACGCTTAGGGCGTAGTTGTGGACGCGGGCCGGCTTCTCGGGAAGCGTGCCGAGCCGGTGAACGAAGACCTCGAACGGCGTATAGTCCTCCCGGTCGAACTGCAACGGGGAGAGCTCGACCGCCGATGGCTCCGAGGTGGCAAGGGACTGCATATCCAATCCCTCGACATCCTCGGCCGATATGATATTCTGCAAGTCCATTATTGGGCAGCGACCAACGTTCGGACTTCGAAAATCATCGTCGAGCCATCCGAAGACTTGTTCGCCTTCTTCTCCTTGTACGTGATGGCGACCGGCGTGCGAGAATCGAGGTTGCGGACGGCTTCGACCAGCAGCTTCTGGCCAGCGATGAAGCACTCGCTTTCCGAAACGAAGACGCCGCACGTTACCAACTCGCCGTCGTCGTTGGGAATCTCCTTGATACCCATGAAAAAGGCACGGACTTCCTGCCCTTTGATCGCAGCCCAGTCGTCCGCGTTCTTGTACTTCATGGTCAACGAGAAGTCCGGGCGCATCTCTTTGAGCTGGCCCAAACTCTTGGTATTGGGCATCACGAACGTTACCTCCGTCTGAGGTGCTTGTACTACTGATTTTTCCATAATCGATTGGTTTTATTGGTTAAAAACAGTTATTTATTGATCCGCCCGGGCTCGAACCGGGACTTTCAGAACCAAAGTCTCACGTGCTGCCATTACACCACGGATCAATAAACGCTGCCACGCCCACACTTACCCACGCACTCTGCGTAGAGCTTCAGCGCTGGCAGCGCCTCCGGCCGCGAGCCATCGCGGAGGACGACCGGAAAATCAAATACTAACCTAAAATTACCTGAAAAACAACCGGGCCTAAGCCCTGATAGGAGCGGAGGGCTCGAACCTCCGACCTGCGGCCTAACTACCGCCGCTCTACCGCTGAGCTACCTCCTATGCCCCCGTCTTTCCGAGGTGTCAGTCTTTGATATGGATTCAGCAATATGACCTTTACGATTTTCGCTGTTTGTGTAATTAGAATGCCGATAAAACGTATCACGCCGCGATTGACACTCTAAAAACATCCATATCCCCACCCTTACGGCGACCACCGCAAACGTCCATTTGAAAATCAACGCGGCGCGCTATTTCATAAACCAGTATCTCGTAAACCTATTTTCCCGTAGGGCGATCGTTCCGTCCGATACATTTCCGAAGACTGCTGCGAGGATTATCACAAGCAATATCCAAGAAAGGATCGGGAAAAATGATAGAACGATTGTGCCGAAACAAAGTGCCCGCGGAATAGGATTCCCATTCGAACGTTTACAGCACGTTCTAAGGAAGATAGTGATCGCGATGTTCAGAACGAGGGGAAGTAGATACACGAAGATCAGTTCCATAGCTACTTCAGATTAAGCAGCGGCGTGGCGCCGCCCGAGTAGGTCGGGAGCTTACCGTCCCACTTATCGATAGCGTCCTGCTGTACGAGCAGCGGGCTCAGCGACTGCGCCACCACGCGATTGTAGTAGGCTTCGCCGTCGCCCTTGATGCGAAGGGCCTGCGCTTCGCCCTGAGCTTTGGCGATCTCGATCTTGGCGTTCGCTTCGGCTTCCTTGACTTTGTTTTCGGCTTTCAGGGCGTTCTGAACCGCTTCGTTCTTGGCGTTGATCGCATCCTGCAAGGACTTCGGGGGTATGATATTCGAAGTGAACTCCTCCACGATGAAACCCTCCTGATTCAACGACTTCTCCAGTCGTTTGCGTACATCAGCTTCAAACTCGCCACGATTGGCCATCAAATAATCGGACGTGTAGGTATTGCCGCAAGTGCGATAGGCTTCATAGATACAGGTGCGAATATAGCCGTCCTCGATGTCCGCCAGCTTCTTGCGATACTTCACAAAGACGTGTGTCGCCATTTCCGAATCGAGACGGTAGGCGATCGTCGGCTGCATCGTGAAGATCGAAGCGTCTTTTGCGTTCACCTTGAACTCGTCGTACGTCTTCCGCTGCACGAATGTCTCGTACTCGAAGATGCTTTGCGTGAACGGGTTGAACCACACGAAGCCTTTGCAGGTGCCGATAACCCCGCCTTTCTCGTCCGAATTGGCAGCCCACTTGTAAAAGCGAATGCCCACCGAGCCGCTGTCGATCGTCGTACAGCTGGTGCTCAACGCAGCCAAGAGAATGGCTGCCAACAAAAAGATTTTTTTCATAAAATAAAGTGAATTGGTGAGTGATGTATTCAGTTAGTTCAGCATATTCTCCAACCACCGGGCGGCTTCCGGGTCTTCTTCGCCCTCTTCGTTATCGTAGAGGGCACGCACCTTCGTCGATTCGCGTTCGATCCACCAAGCAGGCGCTGTCCAGTAGTCGCCCGGGTCTTCGCCGATCTCGGCTTCATACGATATGACAGCCGTCATGGTGGCCCCCTCGATCTCGAATGTCTGGCACTCGCCGTTCAGTCTGTTGATGTAGGCCGCAGCGCGCTTGGCGATGTCCATCAGTTCTGTACGTAATGCGCTCGTCATAGTTCTATTTTTGTTGAAAGGTGAATCCTCGGCCGGCGAACAGCAGCGCGGCGGCGGTGAACAGCCACGCGGGAACGGCCGTAGGGGTGTCCGCGATCGCGGGCGTCGCAATCAACAGGATGAAGCCGGTACCGGCCGCGATGCGTTGGAGGTAGGTTTTCATAATTCAGGCGTTAAAGGTTGCTATTCACTTGTTGCGGCTCGTAGCGCCGCTTGATAAAGGCCGCCACGTCGTGCGGGTCGTAGAGAAAGGTGCCGTCCTCCATGACGAAGTATCGGAGCCCCTCGCTTCTCCACCGGGCGTGCGTCTTCGGGGCGGTGATCCCCGTTGCGCGGCCCAGCTCCTCGCTCCCGTGGATGAACAAGACGGGGATTTCCCGCATGGTCTTCTGCTTCATGGCTAACCCTCGATTAAAAGTTCTACTTCGTTTCTGCGACCCCGCCGCGCCGTGCGTCGTGCCATTCGTTCGTAGTCCCCGCCGCCTATGGTGTAGGCGCAGAACAAGGACAACAGACACAACGCCCCCAGCCGTCGCATGACCTCCGCCAAGTCGATGTCGAAGTTGGTGCAGAACCACCACGCGACGAGCG
Organism: Alistipes sp.; assembly: GCA_029051915.1. Taxonomy (GTDB): domain Bacteria; phylum Bacteroidota; class Bacteroidia; order Bacteroidales; family Rikenellaceae; genus Alistipes. The sequence continues at coordinate 17,458 of JAIDKM010000306.1, forward strand.
AGTGGATGGATCGCCGCCCGATCTTCTCGTAAATGTTCTGCGTGTGGCGGATGACCGTGTTGTAGGAGATATGGCAGGCTTCCGCGATCTCCTTACCGATCATGCCGTCCACGTAGCAGCGAGCGATACGGGCCTCGGCTTTCGACAATATGGCGTCGGTTTTCATGCTACTCTCCCCACGGGTCTGCTACTCCATACTCCGCGAAGACCGCTTCGATCAGCTGACACTCTACGACCGTGTGCTCTACTTTTCCATCGCGCCGGTTGCGGAATGCGAGGCCGGACGAGATGCCCAGCTTTCTCTTGATCTTCTCGGTAAACTCCTTTACCTTGCCTTGCGGAATCTCCCGCCAGCCCTTTTTGAAAGATGTCGATTTTGGATATTTCATAATTTTAAGAATTTTCAGAAAAGCCCCCCCCGCGAAAAGTCTCAAACCACCTAAAACTTCTACTATGCAAAGCTGCGGGGGTGCTCGATTGATTATTTTTTCACGATTGCAAGCCTACACATCGGACAAGGTTGCCCTTCTTCGTGTTCGATCGGGCATCGGTATTCTTTCTTCACGACGCCGAACTGCTGTTCTTTTCTACGTTTCTCTTTTTTTCGATCTTCATTCCAGTCTTTCAATGCCAGGTAAAGGATAGTACCTGCTATGCCGCCCATGAACGCAACAGCAGCAAGAAAAATCCCCCAGCAAAAAAAATCACCTAAATCACAATCGAATGTTACAAGCATCTTGATCATCGATTTCAATATATTTTATATATATTTGCTATTTCAAACTCAGTTTTTCCCGCTTACCTTTGCGGTAACTTTGAGTTTCACGATGCAAATATAGATATAATATCTAAACAAACAATGAAATTTAGATATTTTTTCAAGATTTATGCCTCGAAAAATAGATAGATTTTTACAATACCTTGAATATAAAGGTATTACAGAAAACAGAGCAACAGTAGAATGCGGCCTATCAAATGGATTGATAGGCCAAGCTAAGCGTGGAAAGTCCGATCTCGGAGAAAAAGCCGTCGAAAAAGTCCTGATTAAATATCAAGACTTAGAAAGGGTGTGGCTCCTTACCGGCGAGGGCCCGATGCTTAAAGAAGCCTCCACGGCGACGGCCCCCGCGGATTCGGAAAGCGTCTCGATCGATCGCCAAGCGTGGGAGGTAATACGAAGTCAGGCCGCCAGCCTTGAGCGGAAAGACAAGCAGATGGACGAATTGCTGGCGATGCTCCGGAATAAAATCGAAAAAGGGGAAGATGCGGATTACCGCGGCCATGCTGCTACGCGGGCGGCCGCAGAATGAAGCGCCGCCCTACCGTGATGCGGCTTGCCGATCCGGAGTTATTCGATATGGCCGCTTTGGGATTTGAAGATACAATAAACTATTCACCTAATAAAATTTTTGATTATGAAAAATTTACTTTGTGCGACATTACTGTTGCTGGCTGGTTGCCATGCAAATGTAAATTTGGGGTATCAACCGACAAATGATCCAAAAAAATTCGTCATTCAATATGTGATCGTTGAACAACCATACACTGACGATCAGGCTTTTCGAAAAGCTCATAAATCGGAAATATTAAAGACGCTTATCGTAAACGAGGTGGTTGAACTGGGCGATTTGAGGGCTATATTCTATTCATATTCGGTTGGAGCGGATGTTCTTCGTAATGTAAAATGGGCTTCCGTTGTAAATGGAGATTTATATAGTACATTCATCTCGCAATATAGTTTAGATGATGATGCGGAAAAATATGGCGTCGACGAAAACGATCTGAAAGACGTCTTGAGAAAATGTATGCAATGGGAGTTGAAACCGGCCTTAAGGTGGGCGGAATAGAATAAACTATGAGTGCATTTTATCGAATCGTCGCTCCGATAATAATGGGCGCTGTATTGCTGTCTTCCTGCTCTACCTCTACCTCAACCTACAACGAGCAAGAGGAAGAGAATCAGCAGAAGCGGGAGTTGATCATCGGGAAGTGGGCATGTCGACGACCGGGTTTATTATCCGGTTTATTCGTATTTCGGGCGGACGGAACGGGGCTTTTTTGCTTGTATGATGATCCACCGGCAACACAAAATCCCATTTTGACTGCTGCAGACTTCCGCTACGCAATATTCAACAGCGAGATCACCTTTTGCTTCAATTGTGATCACGACCACCCCATGACGCCGGGCACGATCTGCGATTCTAATATGCCGTTGAGTTTTATGGGATTCACGGTCGACGACACTACTTTCCAATTCAACGAAGCCGACAGCCTCCCATATACCCGCGTCTCGCAGTGGTCGGACGTCGGCCTGCCAGACGATCTCCTGCCGGAATAACCGTCGTATGCGACCATTTCGAGGTTGCCCTCGGAATGGTTTTGCGCTTGCAAATAACTTGCAAACTTTAAAATATCATGCGTTAAATTGTTGATCCTCAACAATAATACACTTATTCGACAAGCAGGAGGTCTGCGGTTCAAATCCGCATGTTCCCACAAATTGAAAATCAAGCACTTGCAATTTTGCAGGTGCTTTTTTTATGCCCCCTTACCCCACCAATCGAAAATCGGTGCTCTGCGATAAAAATCCTTGCGACCGGACTCCGAGAGGAACCTTTTCCGCTTCTTTGCACTATCTTTGTCCTGCAAGATCGCGCAAGCCGAGAGCCATGCAAATGTTACCGCGACACGGCTTGACTTCTGCAAAGAGACGATGGAGACGCTGACGGAGATACTGATCGACTGGGGCTACTGGGGGCTGTTCGTAGCGGCCTTCGTAGCGGGAAGCATCGTACCGTTCAGCTCGGAAGCCGTCATGGTGGTGCTGGTGGGAATGGGTGCCGATCCGGCGGGATGTCTGGCCGCAGCGGCGGCAGGCAACACCTTGGGCGGCCTGACGTGCTACTGGATCGGCCTGCTGGGCCGCCCGGAGTGGATCGCGCGGCTGGGCATCGGCCCGCGCAAGCTGGCCCAAGCCCGGAAATTTCTGTCGGGACGCGGAGCCGCGATGGGTTTCTTCTGCTTCCTGCCCGTCATCGGCGAAGCGATCGCCATCGTGCTGGGGCTGATGCGCAGCAATCCGTGGATCACGGGCCTATCGATGCTGGCGGGCAAGACCCTGCGCTATCTTCTTGTTCTGCTCTCGTTCGAAGGCATCGTATCCCTATTCTGAAAAACATGGAAACCGAAATCCGAAAGACCGACACCCCGCCGTGGGAACTGCTCCTCCTGGGCGACGAATCGCCCGAATCGGTAGCAGACTACGTTGAACGCGGCACGTGCTACATAGCGCTCGCCGAAGGGCGGGCCGTCGGAGTCTGCGTACTGATCCGAACGCACCCGTTCACGGTCGAAATCGTCAACCTGGCCGTGGAACCGGCCCTGCAAGGCCGAGGAATCGGCAGCGACCTGATCTTTCATGCCCTGCGCACGGCGCGCGAAGAAGGGCACCGCCGCATCGAAATAGCCACGGGAAACGTAGAATCGGGGACGCTGCGGCTCTACCGCTCGTTCGGATTCGAACCCGTAGAAATCGAACGCGACTATTTTCTGAAATATTACCCGGCACCGATCCTTGAAAACGGCCAGGAATGCCGCGATCTGGTGCGCCTGAGAATGGAACTGTAGCCATGTCGGTCGCATGGAACCCGTGGCACGGATGCCGCAAGATCAGCGAAGGCTGCCGCCACTGCTACGTTTACCGGCAAGACGAACAATATGCCCTCGACAGCAGCGAAGCCCGCAAGACAGGAGCATTCAACCTGCCCGTACGGCGCAGCCGCGACGGGAGGTTCAAGATCCCGGCGGGAGAGATGGTCTACACATGCTTCACGTCGGATTTCCTGCTGGAAGAAGCCGACGCGTGGCGAGCCGAAGCCTGGGCGATGATGCGGATGCGGCACGATCTGAGTTTCATGTTCTTCACCAAACGAATCGACCGTCTGCAAGCCGTGCTGCCGCCGGACTGGGGCGAAGGATACGACAATGTAGCGATCGGCTGTACGGTGGAGAATCAAGAGATGGCCGACCGGCGACTGCCGATCTTTCTTGAAACGCCGATCCGCCATCGGGCGATCGTCTGCGCCCCGCTGCTGGGGCCGCTGGAACTGGAGCCCTACCTTTCACCGGCGATCGAAGAAGTCTCCGCAGGCGGCGAATCGGGGCCCGACGCCCGCATCTGCGACTATGACTGGGTACTCTCGATCCGGCAGCAGTGCGTGGATGCCGACGTGCCTTTCTGCTATCACCAGACCGGAGCGCGTTTGCGAAAAGAAGGGCGGATCTACCGCATCCGCCGAATCTATCAACACGCCCAAGCCCGGCAAGCGGGAATCGACTACAAGATAAAACGAGAATAAGGGCCGGCCGCAGCAGATCGTCCGGAAGCACAAGAAAGGCGGAAGGCTCGTTGAGCCTTCCGCCTTTCTTCAGCACGCTGCCCCTGGGAGTTAGTCCTCCGTGGAAGCCAACGGCGACGGCGTGGAATAAGTACGTGCCGCCAACTCCTTGTCGAGCATGTAGAGGCCGAACTTGTTGCCCTCGACGGCCTCGAACGACTGGATCATGCCGCGGGCATTCTCCTCCTCCTCGATCTGCTCGTCGATGAACCATACGAGTTTGTTGGACGAAGCGAAATCCTTGTCCTCGGCGGCGATGGCTGCCAGATTCTCGATCAAGGCCGTAACCTTCTTCTCGTGCGCCAACGTATCCTGGAACATCTCCAGAGGCGATGCCCACGAAGTACGCACCTCGGCGATGGGCTGCAGTTTCACCTCGGCATCGCGCGAAAGGAGGTAGTTCATGAAGATGCGAGCATGATCCTGCTCCTCGCGGAACTGGATGTAGAACCAGTTGGCCACGCCCTTGAGGCCCTTACTCTCGGCGTCGAGCGACATGGAGAGATAGAGGTAGGCCGACCACAATTCGGCGTTGATCTGTGCGTTGACCGCATCGTGAAGTTTCTTGCTTAACATAGTCGTATTGATTTGAGATTGTGTTTTTCCATGCACAAAGATACGACACTTATCGATACGGTGCATCGAAAAACGATCATAATAACCGATAGCCGGATAACCGGAACCTATAATGCAGAAGCGCCCGGCTCTCGGCGGAGAGTCGGACGCATCGGTCGGACGGAAGTCCCGCCCCGGAAAAGCGGACTAATCGTCGATGTCCACCAAATTGAACTGCCGGTCGAACTCCAGATCGAGGCCGTTGCTCAAACCGACGTCGTAGCCCCGCCGATCGCGGTCGATACTCTCGATCCGCGCATTGGGGAACTGACGTGCGACCTGCTTGCGGATGGCCTCGGGGACGATCGCCGCGGGAACCTCGCCATACTTGGTATCGACCTCTTTCCATTCGCCGTCGCCGGTAAACTCGACCGACACGCCGCCGGCGAAAACGACCTTATACTCGTTGCTGAACAACCCGTCGTCGATCTTGGCGTAGAGCACCTCCGTCGAAGCGAAATGGGTCTGGATGAACTTCTGAGCGGCAGCAGGCAACTGCTCGACCGAAATCGGCCGGTCGGCGAAAGCGGCCGCCGAAGCGAACCCGGCCGCACACAGCGACAAAAACAAGGAGAAAACTAACTTTTTCATAAACTCTGGTTTTAAGGTAATGTTATCCGTAACAAATCTTTCACCAAAAACGAAAACGACCGGCAACCGATTTATTCTCCAACCGAACGAATCCTTGCCGGGCCGGAAGAAAAACGCGGAAACCCCTCCGGTTCCCGCGTCCTGATCCGAAAAGCCGGAGCTATTTTCCGGAAGCGTCGATCTGGCACATCTTGGAGCCGTCGTAGGCCCACTTGACGTAGATCGCGCCCCATGTATAACCACCGCCGAAAGCCGACAAAATGAGGTTGTCGCCCGGTCGGAGCTCCTTCTCGTAGTCGTAGAGGCAGGTGGGGATCGTAGCGGCCGTGGTATTGCCGTTGCGGTCGATGTTGATCATGCACTTTTCCTGTCCGATGCCCATGCGGCGAGCCGTAGCGTCGATGATACGCAAGTTGGCCTGGTGCGGCACGAGGTAACGGACGTCGTCGCCCGTGAGGTTGTGGCGCTCCATCATTTCGACGGAGACGTCGGCCATTTTCGACACGGCGGCCTTGAAGACGGCCTGACCGTCCCACATGATCGTATGCCAGTTGTTGGCCAACGTTTCGGCCGAAGCGGGATAACGCGAACCGCCGGCCTTCATGTAGAGCTGCAACTCGCCCGAACCATCGGAACGGAGCATCGAATCGATGACGCCCAGCCCCTCGGTATTGGGCTCCAGAAGCACGGCGGCGGCACCGTCGCCGAACAACGGACAAGTCGAACGGTCGGTATAATCGATGATCGACGACATCTTGTCGGCACCGACGACGATCACCTTCTTGGAAGTACCGGCCTCGATGAACTTGGCACCCGTCGTGAGCGCGAAGAGGAAACCCGAGCAAGCGGCCGAGACGTCGTAGGCGAACGCGTTCTTGCAACCGGCCTGGTCGGCGATGAGGTTACCCGTCGAAGGGAAGAACATGTCGGGAGTGATGGTGGCGCAAATCACGACGTCGACCTCCATGGGATCGATACCGGTTTTGTCCAACAGGTTCATCACGGCCCGGGCACCCATGTAAGAAGTACCGATACCCTCGCCCTTGAGGATATGGCGCGTCCGGATGCCGGTGTGCGAGACGATCCACTCGTCGTTGGTGTCGACCATGCGGCTCAGCTCGTCGTTGGTAAGCAGGTAATCGGGCAGATACTGACCGACGCCCGTTATAGCAGCTGTAATCTTAGCCATTGTATTGAGAAAAATTTGGATTATTCGTTGAAAGCCTGCTGCAACTTGGCCGTGAAGCCGGCGCGGATGCAACGCTCGGTAGTGAGGATCATGTTCTTGATGGCCAGAGGCGTCGAACAACCGTGGCCGATGACCACGGGGGCATTGACGCCCAGCACGGGAGTACCGCCCACGCTCTCGTAGTTCATGGCGTCCCAGAAAGCGTTGCCGCCGCCGAGCGCCTTGTTGATCCGGTAGAGACCTTCAGCCATCTTCAACACGGTATTTCCGACGAACCCGTCGCAGACGATCACGTCGGCGACCTTGCCGGAAAAGATATGCGAACCCTCGATGTTGCCGACGAAGTTGATGCGCTTCTCCTCGCGCAACAAGTCGTGGGCGGCCTTGACCTGGGCGTTGCCCTTCGTCTCCTCCTCGCCGATGTTGAGAATGGCGACGCGCGGTGCCGGAATACCCAGCACCGACTCGGCGAAAAT
>JAIDKM010000307.1 GCA_029051915.1 Alistipes sp.
CGGTCGGCAGCGATATCGTGTTCGATGCTCAAACGTATCTGGTATACCTCCCACTCCTTGAGCCGCGACGAGAGAAGCTGGAAAGCCAGCGAACCCTCTTCGCGGAGCAATTCTACGGCGAGGTGGTCCTTGAGCGAACGGGTGATGCCCGCTTTGGCGGTGTTGAACGCGGCGCGAGCAAGGACGCCTTCGAGCGTCTTCGAAATTTTCATCTGCATGTTGCGTCGTTTTTTGTTGAACTCGCAGAAAAAACGCCGCAGCCGGGCCCTTTATTGTATAGGGCGGGAATGTCGCACGAAGCGTCGCAGCGGATGCGCTGAACGTGCGCGGATTAGGGTGCGACGTTGGCGAGGATGGTGTCGGTGAGGGCGCGGATGATGGAATTCTTGACGTAGGTGCGCCGCACGGCGATGGCGATCTTGCGCGAAGTAGCCCCTTTGGCCAACGTTTTCAATCGGTCGCGGCGGTCGGCGGGGATATACTCGACGGCCATTTCCGGAATGATCGTCAGGCACGAAGTGCAATCGACGATCCGCATCAAGGTGTCGAGAGACCCGGACTCGAAAGTGTAGTGTGCGGGCATGCTGCGCCGAGCCTGGCAGAGCTCGATGATCTGGTCGCGCATGCAATTGCCGGGGCTGAGGATCACCAGATCCTTCAGGTCGATCTCCTCGATGCGGATGTTCTGCCGCTCGTAGAGCGGATTCTCGGGCGAGACGTAGGCGAAGAACCGGTCGTTGAACAACTCCTGCTCGAGGATTCCCTCGCCGCAGGTGCCGCTGGCGACCAACGCCGCGTCGATCCGGTCGCGCTTGAGCGCCTCGACGATATCGGACGTAATCATCTCGGAGATCTCCAACTCGACCTTCGGAAAGTCGCGCACGAAAGCCGGGATGAATTTGTGCAAGAGATAAGGAGCGATGGTGGGAATGACGCCCAGACGCAATTTGCCGGCCGTCTCGCCCTTCAACTCGGCGACGGCCTCCCGGATGTAGTGGTAGGCCGAGAGGGGTTTGCGGGCCTCCTCCAGAAAGACCTCCCCCGCCTCGGTTGGGATCA
>JAIDKM010000308.1:0-1777 GCA_029051915.1 Alistipes sp.
GCCGATGATGCGGCGTTTGCCGGCATAGGTTACGACTTCCACTTCTTTCTGGTCGCCCGGTTCGAAGCGGATGGCCGTCGTCGCCGGGATGTTCAGATGGCAGCCGAAAGAGGCGTCGCGGTCGAATTCCAGATAGCGGTTGACTTCGAAGAAGTGGAAGTGCGACCCCACTTGAATGGGACGGTCGCCCGTGTTGCGGACGACCAGTTTCACGGTCTTGCGCCCGAGGTTGTATTCGATCGGTGCGGCGGCAAGTATTTCGCCGCCCACTGCGACCTGCTGCGAGGGCTTGAAGCCCGGTTGGTTCGGATAGAGGCTCGCGGCTTGTTTGTCGTTCTTGCTGGGAGCCGGTTTCGTCGTGTTGTTCATGTGTCTCGTCTGTTTAGATTATTTGATCGGGTGATGGATGCTCACCAGCCGGGATCCGTCGGTGAATACGGCTTCGACCTGCAGCAGGTCGATCATGTCGGCGACACCCTCCATGACGTCGCTTTTGCGCAGGACGCTGGCGGCGCTCGTCATCACTTCCTCGACGGTCTTTCCCGCCCGCGCTTCTTCGAGCGCTGTGGAGGTGATATAGGCTACGGCCTCCGGATAGTTGAGTTTCAGCCCTTTCTTCATGCGTCGTTCGGCGATCATGCCCAGCGACAAGAGCATCAGCTTGTCGATCTCTTTCGGTGATAAGTGCATAGTTTTACGTTTTTTTAGGATTACGGCTTCTGCCGTGTCTCCGGATCGGGCCGGGGATCGACGGCTGGCTTCAGCGCCCGTTTCAAAGAGTGTGCCAGCCGAACGAAAGGCGTCCGTTTTTGCCGGTTCTGCGCCGTTCGGGTATTGGCCCGGAATTTGCAGGTCTCGGAGCGCTAAATCGTTGCATGGATAGGTTTGCGGCTCGGTACGGTCGAATAAACTTTGTTTTGCGGCCACCGTATTCTATCTTTGCCGAAAAATTTTCGCTTATGTTTCGGGCTATGCTTTTCGCAGGGCTGGGCGGTTTTATCGGTACCTGCCTGCGTTTCCTGACCGGGAAAATCTTCCATTTCGCCAGTGCCGGCGCTTTTCCGTGGGGTACTTTCACCGTCAACCTGATCGGTAGTTTCCTGATCGGCATCTTCTTCGGATTGGCCGAGAAGACCCATCTGATTTCTCCGTCGATGAACGTCTTCCTTATCACCGGTTTTTGCGGCGGCTTCACCACCTTTTCGTCGCTGGCCGACGACATGTTCCTGCTGCTCCAGCAGAAGCAGTGGCTCAGTTTCGGTCTGTACGTCGGTCTGAGCTTCGCGTTGGGTCTGTTGCTCGTCTGGTTGGGCCGTTCGTTGATCAAGGCGGCATAAGTTTGCTCGACGGGCATAATAAAAGCGGGACGAATCGTTCGTCCCGCCTTTTTCGCATAACATTGGCGTCTCTATTTCTTGGCTATGTAGAACAGGTCGAAGCACTCTTCGCCGACCGGCCCCAGACGGTAGTCGTCCATGCGGATCGAAGTCGTCAACTCGGTATTGGATTTCAGTAACTTGCGGCGGTTCAGCCGGTTCAGCAGATCGTAGGGGAGTTGCAGCAGCCGGCGGGGCAACCGGTGTTGAAGGTCGAGGAGGTCGAATTTCGCGATGCGTGCCACGCTCCGGCGGTTCTGTTCATAGTACTCCATGACTTTTTCGTTGCCGAAAACGCCCAGCGTTTCGATCTGGGAGAATACTTCTCCGAGCAGTTTCCGCAGTTCCGCAGCTGTGTATTCGCGTACGTGCCACGGATTGCGTGTCAGGGACATGGGGGC
>JAIDKM010000308.1:1787-3785 GCA_029051915.1 Alistipes sp.
ATCACGCAGTCGAACGTTTCGTCTTCGAACGGCAGCGGCGGCACGGTCGTTTGCCGGAACTCCACTCCCGGGCGTCGTATCAGCTCGGGTGCCGGCGCATGTTTGTCGATCGTTACGAAACGGGCGGCACGGGGCGCCACCACTTCGATTCCGTAGCCCGAGCCGGTGCCGATCTCCAGCACGTCGCCTCCGATGCGTTCGGCCGCCGCATGGTAGGCCAGCAGCGAGCGTTGGTAGACGAAGTTGTCCGATGCGTCGCGCGAGACGCGTTCTGCGGTCTTGAGGGTTGCCATCACTTGCGGATTTCGATACCTCGGTCGTTCATTGCGATGCGGCCTTGTTTCAGAAGCATGCCGACCGAGCGTTTGAATGTTTTCTTGCTCATCGCCGTCAGACGTTGCACTTCGGCCGGGTCGCTGTCGTCGTTGAGGGGCAGTCGCCCGCCGTTTTCGTGCAGTAGTTGCAGCAGCGTCTGCGCCGAGTCTTTCACTTGGGCGAATCCCGTCTGTTGCAGGCTCACGTCGATGCGATGATCTTCCGTGATTCGGTGTATGTATCCCCGCATGCGGTCGCCGATGGCTATCGGACGGAAAATCTGGTTGCGGTAGATCATGCCCCAATGGCGGTTGTTCACGATCACGCGATAGCCGATCGGACTCTCCGACGCTACCAGCACGTCGACTTCTTCGTGCGGGCGCACCGTGATGGAGTCGTTGTCGATGAACGTTTTCAGCTTGTTCGTCGCTACGCATCGTCCCGTTACGCTGTCTTCGTATAGGTAGACAACATAGCTGTGTCCGGCCAAAATGCCTCCTTGTTGGTTGCGGTTGGGAAGAAAAAGATCCTTGCCCGTCAATCCCCAGTCCAGAAAGGCGCCGTGTACGGTCTTGTCCACGACTTTCAGATAGCCTGCCTCTCCCGCACGCAGCAGGGGTGTTTCGGTCGTCGCCACCAGCCGGTCTTCCGAGTCATGGTAGACGAATACTTCTTTCCGGTCGCCCGGCTTGTCCGTCAGCGAAACATAGCGGTTCGGAAGCAGTACTTCGTCGTGTTCTTCGTTTTCCAGATAGAGCCCGTAGTCCGATATGCGGCTTACGGTAAGGGTATGGGTGCGTCCTGCGTGGATCATGATTTCGTGGGGTTAGAGTGCAAAAGTACGTTTTATTTCGTTGCGCCGCAACTTTCCTGCAATTTTACCGCCGGCAGGGTTGTGCGTTTTGGTAAAATCGCTACCTTTGGACATCTAAATACGTCTTTTATGAAACTTCGCATAGCGCTCTGCCAAGTGGATATGGAGTGGGAGCATACGGCCCGCAATCTGGAGCGGATCGAGCCGGTCGTCGCGGCGGCCGACGCCGACATCGTCGTGTTGCCCGAGATGTTCGCCACCGGGTTCAAGTTGCGACCCGCCGTCGTGGCCGAGCCGGTCGACGGACTGGTCGTAACGACCATGCGTCGTTGGGCCGCAGCCTACAACAAGGCCATCGTGGGCAGTGCCGTCATCATGGAGGAGGGCACCTACCGCAACCGCATGTTCTTCGTCAAGCCCTCGGGCGAAACGGAATACTACGACAAGCGCCATCTGTTCCGACCCGGCGGTGAGGGGCGCGACTATACTCCCGGCAATCGACGCGTGGTGGTCGAGTACATGGGTTTCCGCTTCTTGTTGCAGATTTGTTACGACCTGCGTTTTCCCGTCTGGAGCCGCAACCGGGGCGATTATGATGCCATCATCTACTGCGCTTCGTGGGATAACAAGCGGCGCGATGCGTGGTGCGCTCTGTTGAGGGCCCGGGCCATCGAAAACCAGTGCTTCGTCATCGGCGTCAACCGCGTCGGCACCGATCCCGATGCCGGCTATATCGGCGATTCGATGGCTTTCGACTTCCTCGGCCGCACCCTTGCCGGCGCCGACAGCGGCGAGTGGACGATGGTCGTCGAGCTCGACCGCGACGAGCAGCAGGCGTTCCGCGAGTCGTTTCCCGCATGGCAGGACGC
>JAIDKM010000309.1 GCA_029051915.1 Alistipes sp.
GTATAGCGTTTTCAGGCTCAACGGCCATGAATTCGCAGTAAATTACTGAACGGGGACCACGGTTACACCACCCTCTTTCCAGTCGGCAACCGAAGCCTTGGCCAGAATCTCGGTAGCGTTGAAAGTCAGCTCGATATCGAAAGAGTAACCGGTAGTTTCATCCGTGAACGCATCGGTCGAATCCTTCTGATACAGGGTAACGGGAATCACGTATTCGTCCGTATGGTTCTCAGTCTTGATAACCAGCGTATAGTGCTTCTCGGTAGCCGTAACGGGGGTTACCAGCGTATAAGCTACGGCAACAGCCTTGTCGTCAGCGGGAACAGGAAGAGCTACGGGAGCAGCAGCACCGGTATCATTCTTGCCGAATACGTTGTTGGTCGTGCTGTCGCCCTTCTCGATTCCGTAGAAATCGAGGCTGGAGAGATAATTGGCGTCATCATCTACACGATAAGCAGCAGCTCCGGTACCCGGAGTAACACGAACCAAAGGATAGATCGCGCGGTCGTTGCCGGTGTGGCCAGAAGCCTTAACCAGACACATATCGGTAATCTTACCCCAAGCCGTATATGCAGCGGAGTCTGCAGCCTGAACCTTGACAACCAACTGAGTCAGCAGGTGCTCGAAAGTCAGCGCCGGGCTGGCCTCGTTCTTGTCCTGAGCCTTCGTCTTATCGCCGGATACCTCTTTGGCGGTCATCACGTCGGTCTTACCGTCGATGATAAAGTCCATATGCGACCGATTAGTGCCTTCAGTCCATCCCGAGTAAGGATAGAAACCGCACAGATAAACCGTCGAACCATCGGCGGGATAGTATGCAGCGGTCGTCTTGAAACCGATCGAATCAGTCGAGTTGGTGAACACCATCTCATCGTCAGCGGTATTCCAAAGGGTCGAGTAATCGTTCGACTTCAGCGAAACGAGCACCTTAGCCTGAAGCTCGTTATCGGCCGAGATCGGATTCTCGAACGGAGTACGAGTCGTGATGCCCTTTGCATTCGACTTAGCCAAGATCTGCACGTCGCCGGCCTCGGGACGAACTACGGGGCGCTCGGAGAGTTCGCTCTTGGAACAGCTTGCCATAGCTGCTACAGCAAGCAGAGAGAAAAACAATTTTTTCATAATAAAAAGAAGGTATTAAAAGTTAGTTGTGAATGTTTTTCAAATTTAGCAATTTAAACCGTATACTTTTATTGAACGATCACCGAGCCGGTACCGCCGAAAATCCAATCCTTGACAGCCACCGAGACGAAGATCTCCACCTGTTCGTCGACGAAGAGCGTGATCTCGTAGGAACGGCCGGCATCGAAAGTCGCAGAGGCGCCGTCGGGCTTGATTTCCACGTTCGAATAGGTGCCGCCCGAAGTTTCGACCCGCAACATAAAGGAATCCAACCCAGGCTGCAACATGATCGGGTCGCCGATAGCCATCGAATACGAATCTCCCCCGTCGAAGACGATGCCCTCGCCCTTGATACCGGGAACTTCCAGCTCGGCCGGAGCCGACCACTGGCCGAACTCGCCGGTCTCGATGTTCATCGCCGACACGGTGTTGGCTTCCTGAAAAACGATATTCCGGATTTCATAGTCTTTGAGACCCTTGTTGACGTCCACGATCTTGAAATGCAACTGCGTGAGCACATGTTCGAACTGCAACGCCGCGGGTTTCACATCCCGGTTACCGGCAACGGGCTTGGCGAACATGACATCCTGCGTACCATCCAGCTTGACATTCAGCGCGGGGGCTTTTCCTGCGGCAGGCGCCGAGACGGAAAAACCGTTGCTCTCGTCAGCATAAGGGTAATAAGCGCAGAACTTGACGAAATGATCTTCATTGAGCGGGTAATAATAAACACCCGCCCAGGAGATCGCACCGGTCTGGGCATCGATACCGGTCGTCCGGACATTATTCATCGAAAGCGAATTGCCCCAACCGTCGCCGGGCTGCACGTTGCCCGTGGCGACCTCGACGCCGTAGATACCGACGTTATTGCCATCCTCGGCCAGATCGGCCAGATTATTCACCGCTGCCCGGGCACCTATCTTGGAGACACCGAGTCGGATCGCAGAGTCGTCCGACTGACGAAACTCCAGATCCTGTTTGGTGGAACAGGATGCAAGCAACCCGCAGAAAGCGATGATGAACAAGGAATTTCTAAGCATATCTGATAACTTTTTTTATACTCCTTTTATAACTCCACAAACATACGGTTCCGCTACAGGACATCGGCCGAACCGCTGCCGGCCGCATTGCCGATCGAACCGCTGCCGCTGCCGGTGTTGTCCCACGGAAGCACCTCGACAGAGGGAATGTTGCCGATCATTTCCAGACGGACGGGAATCGGAACGGGGATCTCGACAGGAATGTTGCCGCCGTTCTCCTGCAGGAACTGATTGACCAGATCGGTAACATCGACGGAGATCTGGTAAGGGGTTCCGTTCGCAACCAGATTCAGGACGACCGTATGGGTAGCGCTGGCTTTGGGTGCGACGAGGTCGAGCACCGAGATCTTGGCTTCGTAGTTGAAATCGCCCTCGCCGGAGTAAGGCTGAACCGAGAAGTTGACGCTGCAAGGATCGGGATGACACTTGAAGTCGGAGCAAGAGAGCGCCTGCGAAACACCGGTCAGCATACCGCTTACCAGTTCGACATCGCCCTCGACCTTGAACGAGAGCTCGACACTCTTGACCCGGGGTTCGGGCTTGGCAGTAACTTTCACGTGATCGTTGAAGGGAACGACCAACTGCCCCTCCTCCAATTTGGAGGTCAGCATCAGGTTGCCGGGCTGGGCGATGCACTCGCCGGCGCGCGAAGCGGCTGCAGCTCCGGATTCGGGAAGCACGTAGATTTCGGCCTGCTCGTAATCCTGTTCGTTGCGGATGTCGACATTTCCGGCATCGGTATTATAGGCGATGACCCGGTAAGTGCCCACGGGCAGCTTGCCGCTCCACCCCGAAGCCGAACAGTCGACGACCCGATATTCGGGTACGCTCTCGTCCACACCATCCGGTACGGCGGACTCCGCATCCGACACCGGATAGAAATGGATCCGGGCACCGGAAGGGGTCTCCCCGCTCCAGGTCAATGCGACCTCCACGAAACCCTCGTTCTTACGATTGTCGAGGCTCTGCTTGGTGCAACCTACTTCTGCTGTCAATGCGAAGAGCAAGGCACCGGACAGCACATATGTAAATATTCTTTTCATAATAACGGTTTATCTACTCTACCGTCCCGCAAAGGGGCTGAAAGCAACTTCAGTTTTTCAAGGTTCCGGCCAACCATGCCCCATACAGACGGGAAACGGCCGCCGATTATTGTGTCATCTTATCATTTGCCGCGGCCGAACCGGTATACGACATTCAGTCTCACACCGGTAAGGGCGAACTCGTTTTTCTTGCCCGACAGGTTGTCGTTGTAGTTGAAAATGCCATTCTCCTCGAAAGCGCGGGTGTACTTGTCGTACGAAGCACTGCGATAACCGCCGCGCACGCTCAGCTCGAGACACCAGTGTTTCGACAAGGGCAGCATGTAGCCGGCCGAGATTCCGGCGCTCCAGTAATCGCCGGTAACGTTGGTATCGGTCTGCTCACCCTCGACGCGACCCTCCTGCTTGTTGAAGTCGCCCATTTCGCCGTAGAGGCCGAAATAGACTCCGCGGAACAGGCGGTTGCCCTTGATCCAGATACGCGGTTCGAGGCTGTAGGCCGAGAAACCCCAGAACTTCCGGCCGCTGTCGTAAGCCCAGTTGGAGTAGAGACCCGAACCGGACAACGACCAACGTTTGCCGAAGTAGAGCTCGCCTTCGAGGTTGGGCATGAACGTGGTCATCTTGAACTCGGGCGTGATGCCGGCCCAGGCGACCAGATTGGTTTTGAGTGCGAAGATAGGACGGAGCTTGCGGCTCTCCTTCTTTTTCAACTTGGCAGCGGCAGCAGCTTTCCGGGCTGCTTCGAGACGGGCCTCTTCCTCGGCGCGGCGGGCCGCTTCGAGACGGGCTTCCTCCTCGGCACGACGCTGGGCCTGAATGCGGGCCTCCTCCTGCGCGACACGCAGGGCTTCGAGCCGCTCGGCCTCGCGGGCCTGCCGCTCGGCTTCCAGACGTGCGGATTCCTCCATCGCCGCGAGCTCGGCCAGACGCCGCTCCTCGGCGATGGCCGCTTCACGCTCCTTGGCCAGCACCTTCTCGAACTCCTCCTCCGTGAGCTTCGTATGCAGCTTCTCCTCGAGGATACGGCGCAAGTCGTAGTTCACGGTAATCTCCACGCGGCGCAACCCGGGGAAGAAGTGCTTGAGCATATATTTATAAGGAACACCCTTATCCAGATCCATCAGACGCTTTTCACGTCCCTGGAAGACGCCGACGTTATTGATGATGTAGAGCACCTCGCTGCGGCGCGGCATGTCCGACTCCTCGATCAGTCTGCGCAGCTCGTCCCAGTCCTCGGCGACCCAGTTCACACGCACGTTGTAATGCTGCGAAAGGTCGTACCTGTTATCGAGGTAGGTCTTGAAACCCATGACGCGGGTCTTGGCCAGACGCTCGTTGACTCCGTACGAACCCTCGATCGAACAATAGCCGCTCAGACGGATCGAATCGACATAGATGAGACTGTCGCGGAAAGCCTGGTGGATGAAGTCGTTGAGCTTCTGCAGTTCGGCCTCGTTATTCTCGAAATCGGGAATGATCGTGGCGCTGCCCTGCGGATAGGTGAGATAGCAGCTCAGGCTTCTCGATCCTTCGGTAATGACCTGACGATAGTTCGAATCGTGGACCGAAAGCTGGGAATCCGCCTGCGGCGGAACGGGGGCTCCGCCGGCACGAAGCACCGATGTCAAAAACAAAGCGCACAAGATAACCGGTGCGAACCGGAAAAGTCTGGATGTGTTTTTCACCATTTTCATAATTTATACCCGAGCGTACGGTCGAACCGACGAATATGGGTTATTGTTCCGGCGATTTTTTTCGCTCCGGACAACAGACACACACGACGACGGCTACACTATTTTATTTAAAAATTCTCTCAGTCCATCGGATCCGCGCTGCGTCCGAACTCCTTGCACGAAAGATTTCGAACAAGCCGAAGGAGATCGAGGCAACCGCCTCAATCTACCTCGTCGCGATCCGGTTTTATCTAACCTTTACACCTGGAGACCAACAACTTATCGGCGCACAGAAACAGAACACACCTCGTTCTGCCTCGACTTTCGGATGTCCGAAAAGACGATGAATAACACCGTTCGGAACACCCTGAATCGGCCCGACAGGCTTGATCTCACGGGGCAAATATATAAAAAAAATTCCCCCCCCCACAAATTTTTAACATATTTTTTTACTTTCTCAAAAAAAACAGATTCGCAAACCGAGGGTTTCGGAACGATCTTTCAGGAAGCTCCCGAACGATTTTGCCGGGTTCCGCTCGGGAACCGAATTCTTTAAAAATACAAAAAAGCCCGAATCGATCACCGGTCGTACTCTTCCGTTCCTTCCTTTTTCCGGAGAACCTCCACGGAACATTCCTCCGCGTTTCCAATCCGCGACAGTAAAACGAAAAACAGAGGCCGTACAGTATGCGATGCCCCGACGAATCTACGGAATCGCGCGCTTCCCGGCCCCCGAAAATCAAGATACCTTAATATATGGAAACAGAATCTATGCGGTCTGTTTCATTTTTCGTTCCATAGCAGCAAAAATCGCCCAAAAACGACCGCGCCGAACATTGAAAGGCTGTTTAGTTGAATTTTAAGGAATTTTCGACCAAAATATTTGGGCCCTGCCGATAGTTTTCCTACTTTTGCCTCCGATTTTTGCATGCCATCGCATGCCAATTATGAATTCCAATCATTCGTTTATGAAAAAAATCTTCCTCCTGCTGGCCGCAGCCGCCATCGCCGGAAACACCCATGCCGAGGGCTATCAGGTCAATAACATGTCGGCACGACAGACCGCCATGGGACACGTCGGCACCGCCATGAAGCTGGGGTCGGAATCGATCTTCTTCAACCCGGCCGCCGCATCGTTCCAGAAGCAGAAGTTCGACATCTCGGTCGGCTTCACCGGCATTCTTTCGAGCGTACACTATCGATCCCTGCCCAACATGGACAACGGCTACACGGCCGGCCCGATCGAGAAGTCCGACAATAAACTCTCCACCCCGCTGCACTTCTACTTCAACTACAAACCGATCGAGCGGCTTTCGGTCGGCGTAGGTTTCTTCACGCCCTACGGATCGTCGATGAACTGGGGCGACAACTGGTCGGGAGCCCATCTGGTTCAGCAGATCAACCTTGCGGCCTACACCGTGCAGCCGACCCTGTCGTTCAAGATCTGCGACCGCCTTTCGATCGGCGCCGGTCTGATGATTACATGGGGCAACTTCGACCTCTCGCGCTCGATGCTCCCCACGGCTACCGGAAACCTGACCGCAGCCGGAGGACTCCAGCTCGCCGCCGCAGGCCTGCAGGCGAACATCGCACAATTGCAGCAGCTTCCCCAGACCCCGGAAATCGCAGCGCAGATCGCAACCCTGCAAGGTTACGTCGGACAAGCCGATGCCGGCGCGGCCTACTTCGCCGGCCATTTCGAGAACCAGGCGATCGTATCGGCCAAGCTCGAAGGCTCGGCCAAGGTTGCCGTCGGAGTCAACGCCGGCATTCTCTGGGACATCACCGACGAATGGTCGGTCGGCATGACGTGGCGCTCGCGCATGAACATGAAAGTGAGCAAAGGCCGCGCGGCGCTCAACTACGCCTCGCCCGAAGCACAGAACTACCTGGCGCTGCTGAACAGCCTCAGTGTCATGGCAGACGGCTCCGAGGTGATTCCGGGTCTCGACCGCGGCACGTTCAACGCCGAACTGCCGTTGCCGACGGTCGTAACGTGGGGCGTCTCGTTCCGTCCGACACCCAAATGGGAGCTCGGCATCGACCTGCAGTGGAACGGCTGGAGCGCCTACAAGTCGCTGAACGTCGAATTCAACGAAACGGAACTGGGCATCGCGCCGATCCTCTCGGTGAAAAACTACTCCAACACCCTCGCCATCCGCTTCGGAGGTCAGTACCGGGCGACCGAGTGGCTGACGGCCCGCATGGGTATGTATGTCGACGAGAGCCCCGTAGACAGCAACTATCTCAACCCCGAAACCCCGTCGATGACGAAAGTCTCCTACACGGCAGGTCTCTCGTTCCGCCCTGCGAAGTTCATGTCGATCGATCTGGCTTACTGCTATGTCTCGTCGGCCGATCCCGAACGTTCGGGCTCCTATCCGATCTACCAATACGGCAACCCGACGCAACTTACCGAAGTATTCTCAGGCAACTACAAGCTCCACGCCAACGTCTTTTCGATCGGCGTAGGATTCAGCTTCTGAGATCGGGTGCAGCTCGCCCGCTTTCCGGGCAGTACGACGCCATAGCACCCGGCTAAGAGCCGGGTGCTCGGCAAAATGCAAGTAAACTTGCTTTTGCTCTCGCTTATTCGTACTTTGACTTCGTCGAAGATACTGCGCCTCGGAAAAAATGCAAGCAAGCTTGCTTTTGCCCTCGCTTATTCGTACTTTGGCTTTGCCGAAGATACTGCGCCTCGGAAAAAATGCAAGCAAGCTTGCTTTTTTCTCTCGGCTTATTCGTATCTTTGCGGTGCTCCCGGAGGAGCACCGTTTTTCGGCCCTATAGTTCAAGGGATAGAACGAGGGTTTCCTAAACCCTAAATCCGCGTTCGAGTCGCGGTGGGGCTACCAACGGCGCAGCTATTCCGCTGCGCCTGCAATCCGAACGGCATGGAATCGCTCAAGGAACTCTACAAGATAGGCAACGGCCCGTCGAGCAGCCATACGATGGGGCCCAAGAAAGCCGCGGAACTCTTTCTGCAACGCTGCCCCAATGCTACGGGTTATCGCGTAACGCTCTACGGCTCGCTCGCCGCCACAGGCAAGGGCCACCTCACCGACGCGGCGATCCTTGCGTCGATGACGCCCCACGCCCCCACCGAGATCGTCTGGCGGGCGGACATCGTCCCGACGTTCCATCCCAACGGCATGTTGTTCGAGGCTCTGCAGGGCGATCAGGTCGTCGACAGCTGGGAGATCTACAGTATCGGCGGCGGTGCGCTGGCCAACGAAACCACCCGGCAAGAGATTCCGGAAAGCATCTACCCCATGACCTCCATCTCGGAGATCAAAGAGTGGTGCTACCGCGAGGGCAAAACCTTCTGGGAGTACGTCGACGACTGCGAAGGGCCCGGGATCTGGGATTATCTCGACACCGTATGGACTACGATGTGCGAGACGATCCGGCAGGGGCTCAACAACGACGGCGTTCTGCCCGGTGGGCTCAAGGTCGCCCGCAAAGCCGCCACTTATTTCGTCAAATCGAAAAGTTATTCGGGATCGCTCGCCTCGCGTGCCAAGATCTACGCCTACGCGCTGGCCACCTCC
>JAIDKM010000031.1 GCA_029051915.1 Alistipes sp.
AGACAACACCCCGGGCTGCACACTCGAAGCGCAGAGCCTGCGCGACGGCAAGGCCGAGCTGGCCCGGCAAGGATTCCGCATAATCGGAGTGAGCCCCGACAGCGAGAAGTCGCACCGGAACTTCTGCGCCAAACATGATCTGAACTTCACGCTGCTGGCCGACACCGACCACTCGGTAGCCGAAGCCTACGGCGTATGGGGCGAAAAATCGATGTACGGTCGCAAGTACATGGGCATCCAACGCACGACTTTCGTCATCGATGCCGACGGCCGCATCGAAAAGATTTTCGACAAGGTAGACACGAAGAACCACTACCGTCAGATACTGGAATCATATCTCCAACTGAACCTGAACCAAAGCAAATAATCAAAAAAAAGAAACGATAATGGCAGAAAAAACACAAGCGAACCCGGACAAGCTGAAAGTCTTGAACGCGGTGATGGAGAAGATAGAAAAAGACTTCGGCAAGGGGTCGATCATCGTATGAACAGCACCGAGGTGAACGACATACCCGTGATACCGACGGGATCGATCACCCTCGACATGGCCCTCGGCGTAGGCGGCTATCCCAAAGGCCGTGTGATCGAGATCTACGGCCCCGAGTCGTCGGGTAAGACGACGCTGGCGATCCACGCCATAGCCGAAGCCCAGAAGACGGGCGGCATTGCGGCGTTCATCGACGCGGAACACGCGTTCGACAGCTTCTATGCCCAGAAACTGGGTGTCGACGTAGACAACCTGCTGATCTCGCAACCCGACAACGGCGAGCAGGCGCTGGAAATCGCCGACTCGCTGATCCGTTCGAGCGCCATCGACATCATCGTGATCGACTCGGTGGCGGCCCTGACGCCCAAAGCCGAGATCGAAGGCGAGATGGGCGACTCGAAGATGGGTCTCCAGGCCCGCCTGATGTCGCAGGCCCTGCGCAAGCTGACGTCGAGCATCTCGAAGACCAAGACCGTGTGCATCTTCATCAACCAGCTGCGCGACAAGATCGGAATCGTCTACGGCAATCCGGAGACGACGACGGGCGGCAATGCGCTGAAGTTCTACGCCAGCGTCCGCATCGACATCCGCCGCATGTCGGTCATCAAGGACGGCGAAGAACAACTGGGCACGCGCAC
>JAIDKM010000310.1 GCA_029051915.1 Alistipes sp.
ATGCGATGGATTCCTACCGTCGCGTGCTGGAGAGCGCCGGCGAGGGTTGCGGCGACGTCATCGCTCCCAACGCCGAGGGCGTCGACCACGAGGGCCCGCGCGTCGTGAACGACCACGTGGAGTATGCTTCCGGCACCGTCCAGAACATGAAGGCCATCGTCGATGCCGGTCTGAGCGGCCTCACGCTGCCCCGCAAGTACGACGGTCTCAACTTCCCGCTCGTCTGCTTCGTCATGGCCAACGAGATGGTCGCCCGCGCCGACGCCGGCTTCGAGAATATCTGGGGCTTGCAGGATTGCGCCGAGACCTTGAACGAGTTCGCTTCCGAGGAGATCAAGCAGAAGTTCTTGCCGTGGGTTTCCGCCGGCGCTACTTGCGCCATGGATCTCACCGAGCCCGATGCCGGTTCCGACCTCGGCGCCGTCATGTTGAAGGCTACCTGGTCGGAGGAGAAACAGACATGGCTCTTGAACGGCGTCAAGCGCTTCATCACCAACGGCGACGGCGACGTCTCGCTCGTCCTCGCCCGCACCGAGGAGGGTACTTCCGACGCTCGCGGCCTCTCGATGCTCGTCTACGACAAGCGCGACGGCGGCGTCAAGGTGCGCCGCATCGAGAACAAGCTCGGTATCAAGGGTTCTCCCACTTGCGAATTGGTCTTCACCAATGCTCCCGCGCAGCTCGTCGGCGATCGGAAGATGGGCCTCATCAAGTACGTCATGTCTCTGATGAACGCCGCCCGCCTCGGTATCGGCGCCCAGTCCGTCGGTACTTGCGAGGCCGCTTATCGCGAGGCTCTGAAGTATGCCCACGAGCGCGCCCAGTTCGGTAAGCCCATCATCCGGTTCGCCGCCATCTCGGAGATGCTTTCCAACATGAAGGCCAAGTTGCAGGGCGCCCGCGCGTTGCTCTACGAGACCACTCGCTTCGTCGAGGTCTATAAGCAGTATACCCATATCTCGCACGAGCGGTCGCTCGAAGCCGAGGAGCGGCAGGAGATGAAGTTCTATACTCGCCTGGCCGACGGCTTCACTCCGTTGGTCAAGCTCTTCTCTTCCGAGTACGCCAACCAGCTCGCCTACGACGCCATCCAGATCCACGGCGGCTCGGGTTTCATGAAGGACTATCCTTGCGAGCGTATCTACCGCGACGCCCGCATCATGAATATCTACGAGGGTACTTCTCAGTTGCAGGTCGTCGCCGCTATCAACGCCGTTACGAAGGGCACCTTCATGGAGCAGATCGAGCGTTACGCTGCCGAAAGTTATTGCGAGGCCATGCAGCCCGTCGTCGCCAAGCTCAGGGAGCTCACGGCGAAATTCTCCGAAATGATCGAGCGCGTCGAGTCCGGCGATAAGGAGAAACCCGGGTTCAAGGACTTCCACGCCCGTCGTCTCGTCGAGACCGCAGGTCATATCATCATCACGTACCTCTTGGCTCGCCAGGCCGGCGAGTGCGAGGAGTACGCCAACTCCGCGCGCGTCTTCGTCAAGCTCGCCGAGGGTAAGATCTCCGAGGCCCATACCTACGTCATGGGTTCTTCCCTCGACGACGTCGACCTCTTCAAAGCCGTCGAGCAGGAGTGTTAGCCGGCTTGCGGCGGAACACTCCGTGCCGCATAGTCGTTTCGAAAGCGGGTTCCTCTCAGCAGGAGCCCGCTTTTTAATTGAAAACGATCAGCCGGCATCATCGCAGGGAGCTGCCTCGATTGCGGCTCGAAAATTGTCTTTTCGGACAGGGGCCGCAGCTCGGGTCGGCAAAATTTTGTTTTTCGTATCTCCGGTTGCCTTTTTTAGCTATCTTTGCTTCAAACTTTCATTCGCATGTTCCGTCTCTTTTCTCTCGCTTTCGTCTTGTTGTGCTTCGTCTCGTGCGGCGGGCGTTCCCGGCAGCAGCCGGCCCGGCCCGCCGAGAAGCAGTACGTCTTTTTGCCTCCGTTGCCGCCCGCGGCCATGTCTTCCGATCAGAAGCGCGATTTCTTGCGCGAGCATTATTGGGATCGCTTCGACTTCGCCGACACCATGTTCGTCCATAGGGCCGATAGCATGCAGATGCTTCGTAATTTCATGGAGTTCGTCGCCGTCATCTCCGACCGGCCGACCGATCCCAAGCCCATGCAGGCTTTGATGCGGCGGGCTTCGGCGTCGCGGCCCATGTTGGATTACTTCGTCTGGATCGCCGGGCAGATTCTCGACGACCCCAATTCGCCTATGCGCAACGACGAGTTCTTCATTCCCGTGCTTCAGGCGCAGCTCGATGCTCCTTTCTACGACGAGTACGAGCGCATCGGGCCTCAGTACGACCTCGACCTCGCCTTGCAGAATCGCGTCGGACATCGGGCCAACGACATCCGGTATACGCTCGCTTCCGGAGCTTCGGGTGCGCTCCATAGACTGCGGGCCGATTACCTCTTGCTCTTCGGCAACAACCCCGGATGCCCCATGTGCCGCGAGATCCACGATGCCATCTGCGCTTCTCCGTTGCTCTCGGAGTTGATCGCCTCCGGACGGTTGATCGTCTTGGCTTTCTATCCCGACGAGGATCTCTCCGAGTGGTACGCCTACCGCGAGCATATGCCCGCTGCCTGGATCAACGCCTACGACAAGGGGTGCGTCGTCCGCGAGACTTCTTCCTACGACCTCTCGGCCATTCCGGCCCTCTACCTCCTCGACCGCGACAAGCGCGTCTTGTTGAAGGACGTTACCGACGTCGGGCTCGTCGAGTCTGCCATCTTCGCACAGGAGCAGGCCGCTGCTTTATAGGTTGCGCTTATGATCGCATAAAAAAAGAATATCGTTTTTCGGTCGCTTTTTCGCACCGTTTTGTTACTTTTGTCCCGTAAACAGAAACTCACACACCAAACATTTTACGATTATGGCTAAGAAATGGCGTTGTACCGTCTGTGGTTATATCCACGAGGGTCCCGAGGCACCCGATCAGTGCCCCATGTGTAAGGTCGGCAAGGATAAGTTCGTCGAAGTGCAGGAGCAGGAGGGCGACCTCGATTTCGTTACCGTTCACAAGCTCGGCGACGGCAAGGGTGCCAGCTCCGAGTTGTGGGAGGGTCTTCAGAACCACTTCATCGGCGAGTGCACCGAGGTGGGCATGTACCTGGCCATGAGCCGGCAGGCCGACCGCGAGGGTTATCCCGAGATCGCCGAGGCTTACAAGCGTTATGCCTGGGAGGAAGCCGAGCACGCTTCGAAGTTCGCCGAGTTGATCGGCGAGGTCGTTTGGGACACCAAGACCAACCTCTACAAGCGCATGAATGCCGAGTGCGGCGCTTGCGAGGATAAGATGCGCCTGGCTCGCCTGGCTAAGGAGCAGAACCTCGACGCCGTGCACGATACCGTGCATGAGATGGCGAAGGACGAGGCTCGCCACGGCAAGGGCTTCGAGGGTCTCTACAAGCGTTACTTCAAGTAGTCCGCTCCCGACGGTTCATAGCAAAGCGGCTTCCCTCAGAAGGGAAGCCGCTTTCGTTTATTTGTCGCGTCGGAATTCGTTGCGGAGGCGTACCAGAAATTCAAATTTGCGGGCCACCCAGTCGTAAGCTTGTTTCACCAGCCGGGCTACGTCGTAAACCGTCTCCAGGCGCGTCCGGAGTTGTTCCAGCGGGCCGCGGATCGAAAGATAGTAGATCGCCGTCGCCGTCAGTGCGAAGAGTACTCCGACGATCAGCGTCGACCAGATCAGCGATCCCAGCAGTTCCGATATCGCGACAACCAGCGCCGTTATCAGTAGCAGGATGGCCGTTCCGGCCATTACGCTAAAGAACAGCAGCGCAAGCATGAAGTGTCCGCCCGAGGCGGATTTGTTGTTCGCGGACATGCGTTCCGGGTAGATACGGGGTTATTCTCCGCACTTGCAGCGCGCTTCCTCGATCTGTTCGTGTACTTTCTCGACTTTCTGCTTCATCTTGTCGATTTCGTCGTTGAGGAAGTCTTTGATTTGCTTGCGCGTCTCGATTCCCGACTGCGGGGTGAAAAGCATCGTGAGGGCCGAACCGACGATCAGTCCGCCCAAAAGGGAGGTGATGATAAGACCTGTGTTTTTCATGGTTGTTGAAATTTTATGGATTCACGGTCTGTTTTTGCAAAGTCCGGGCCAAATGCGTTATCTTTGCTTCATGTTGTGCACCCCGTCCCTCTCTGTCGCCTTCACCGGCCACCGTACTTATCGCGGCGGCGCCGACGAGGCTTTGTGCCGGGTTATCGGCGAGGCCTACGACCGCGGGTTCCGTACTTTCTTGAGCGGCATGGCCGTCGGTTTCGACTTGAGCGCCGCCGAGGCCGTCTTGAGTTGCCGGGAGCGCTTGTCGGGCTTGCAGCTCGTCGCCGTCATCCCTTTTCCCGGACAGGCCGAGTTGTTTTCTTGGGAGGATCGCGTGCGCTTCGGGAGGATCATCACCGTCGCCGATCGCACGCTCGTCTTGTCGGATCGTTACCATCGCGGCGTCTATCGCATGCGCAACGACTTCCTCGTTGACCATGCCGCACAGCTCGTCGCTTGGTTCGACGGGTCGCCCGGGGGTACCGAGTATACCGTTCGCCGCGCCTTGCAGTCCGGGCGGGCGGTCTCCAATCTCTGCTCCGCCGGGCCTCTCTTTCCGCCGCCCGCTCCCGTCCTCTTTCAATAGCAAAGGCGGAACCTCGCAGGAGATTCCGCCTTCAGTTTCCGGTCGCCCGGAGGGTCAGTACAGTTCTACGTTGTTTTTCATGAATTCGTCCGCTTCCGACAAGGACGCGTCCGTCAGCGTGCTGTAGTAGATCGTAATCAGCGAGCCGTCGTGTACCAGGTCGTACATCACGGTCTTCCATTCCGGGGTCTGCGTGCGGTCGCCCGTATGTTTCAGCATCCGGATTCCGTTGATTTCCACGATCTTCCCTTCGGCGATTCCCGCATCGAAATATCTCTCCGCTTCTTCGGTCAGGAACTCCGCTATGTCGTCCGGCGTGCGGACTTCTTCGGCCAGGTTGTCTTCCGTCCCTTCGGCTACGATTACGCGGGCGCCGTCTCCCGTGAAAAGCCGGTAGTTGGCGGAGGTCGTCTCGGTTGCCGCTTGCTTCGTCGTCTCCATTTCCGAGAATCCCGCAGGGATCGTTACGCGCAGCCCCAGTTCCGGACAGTCGTATACTTGTTCTTCTTCTACGATGCGTACTTCGCCGGCGTGTACCATGCGCCACGAGGCATAGCCCAGCCCGATTATCGCCACCGCCGTGCAGGCCGCTGCCACGATCGCTTTCTTGCAGGCCGCAGCATCTCCGAGAGAGCGTTTCACTTGCAGGTAGGCTCCCAGTCCCTTGAGTGCTTGCAGGGCACCCCAGACAATGGCTCCCGTGGCCACTACATAGCGGCCGCCCGCTTCGGTCAGGTAGTAGGAGCTGTAGCTGAATGCCAGGCCGCCTATGCACCACAGCATTCCGTAGAGCATGTTGCGGCGCGCTTCGCTTTCGAGTGCTTCCGGCGTCTGTTCCCGCACTTCTTCGGTTTCTTCCCGTGCTTCTTCAGGCATCGGTTCGAATACTTCTTTTTCCTTTTCTTCCATATTTCTTTTTGTTTGGTTGTGTTTCGGTTCAGGGGAGCTCTGCGCTTCCATGCGGCTTTCTCTTTCGTCGCCGCACCGGAAGGCGCCTCGTTCTCCCGCCGCGTAACCCTCTGCCTTTCGCTTCTGCGGGTAATCTCCGTTGCATTCTCCGGTTCCCCGTTCTTCCAAGCTACCTTCGCGGTTGCCCGTCGCCCCAAAGTTACGAACTTCCCGCTCCCGTTGTCTCTCCTTCGGTTATAAAATCATAAAAATCGTCCCGGCACTTCGCAGCACCGGGACGTTGCATTTGTCTTCAGAACTTCTTACTTCCAGTTCAGAATCTTGTGGAAGTCGAATTCTTCAGGGTTCGGTACGTATTTCTTGGCTGCTTCATAGTCCGCCGGCGTGATGGCGTTCAGGATGTTTTCCACCACCGACGAGAATTTGTCCGACTTGATGTCTACCAGACGGGGCGGGATCTTGCCCGTCGTCGGATCTTGCAGGTCTTTCAGATAGAGCGGCGATACGTTGCCTTCCGAGTCTACGTATACCATGCAGCCCGTCTTGCCT
>JAIDKM010000311.1 GCA_029051915.1 Alistipes sp.
TTACTTCCATACACGTAAAAAATAAATCTTCTTCAAAATAATCAGTTAAATATCTGTGAACTTAAATAATCTCTGGCAGAACTTCGTGAACAGCTGGCAGATATACAAAAAGGACAGAGAAACGACGAGGGGAGGCGGATTAGGGTAGGAGTCTGTGCGGGGAGGAGAACCGACAGGCTGCAATTACGAAGCGGAACGACGTATTCAGAACCTGGACTTCGGAAGCATTGGCTGGACGATGCCGAGTGTGCAATGAAATATTGTAAAGGCGGGGATTCCGAAAAAAATGCGGGAGGCGACCGAACGGAATACTTGGAAAACTCGTTTTTATTTCTTTTCTTTGCAAACTATAAGTGTTGACTTAAGTATCGTACTAATGCAAAAAACCAAAATTTCACTCACGATCCTTGCTATCGTTCTGTGTTTTAGTCCTATAGTGGCTAACGCACAGGGGGGGGGTAAAATTCAGGTCGCAGGCATAGTTACGTCGGCGGAGGATCATGAACCTCTGATCGGCGTGAACGTTATCGCAGGAGCCACCACGGGTGTTTCGACACTCGCTGATGGCTCCTATTCGATTACGGTGGATGCCGGAACCCGACTCATCTTCCAATACATCGGCTACCGAAGCGTCGAATTCACGGTGCCGGCCGGCAGCCCGGCGATCAACTACGACGTGGCGCTGGAAAGCGACTCGCAGAAGCTCGAAGATGTCGTAGTCATCGCGTACGGCGTACGTAAGAAAGGTTCGGTCGCCGGTTCGGTTGCGACCGTCAAGGCGGACAAACTGGAAAATACGCCTACCGCCGCTTTCGACCAAGCTCTGCAAGGCCAGGTGCCGGGTCTCTCGGTGATGGCCGTATCGGGCGAACCGAGCGAAGCGACGATCATGAAGATTCGTGGCGTGAACTCGATCAACTCGGGCACGGCACCTCTCTACATTCTTGACGGAGTAGCGATTTCGAGCTCCGATTTCAACACCATCAGCCCTGCCGACATCGAATCGCTGTCGGTGCTGAAAGACGCTTCGTCGACCTCGATCTACGGAGCGCGCGCGGCCAACGGTGTGATCGTAATCACGAC
>JAIDKM010000312.1 GCA_029051915.1 Alistipes sp.
CTCCACCGCGGCACACTCCCTGCAGGCGTCTCTTGCCCACGCGGGATTCGATGCCCAACATCAAAGAACCGCCGGAACGAGTAACCTTCCGGCTGTCGATCACTTTCGCTTCGGAAGTAGGAGCATCATAAGCAGCGAGATCATCTACGGTATAAAGCCGGTTGTTGCTGTTGCGGACAGCGATTCCGAGATTGGCCTTGATCGCCCATTTATCGGAAAACATATATTTACCCATGATAGAAACATTGGGCCTGAGATACATATCATAATCGGGAGCCGTACCGCCCACGGGAACGGTTTCGCTCGACAGATACGATCCGCCGATCGTTTTGAACAACGGAATCACATCGACGCCGAAAGCGAAGTCGCCCCGCTGAGGAAGATACTGTTTGACGGGCTCCTGCGCGGTCTGAGCGACGACCGTCGAACCGGCCGTCGCCAAAGTGCATGCCAGCACTGTTGCTACGAAGTATTTACGCATGATTCAGAATGCTTAAAGGAAAAATGACATAAGGATCATTCGGCTGCGCGCTCCTCGAACCAAGCGGCAGACCGGAAATTATAAGCAGAATAATTGTAGGTATTCTGATCCTCGTAAGGCTTGAAAACGAGTGCCTTTACATCCCATGTCTGCTTGACGGACGAAATTGCGTAATAGAACGTATTCGACAAAACGGCGCTCTGCTCGAACCAACCGCTGATAGTGCGCGGCTCGTAATCAATCAATGAAATTTCGCTATTGTTGAGGACGCGGATAGTCGATGTCCGTTCGTATGTGGTGAACGTCGAAACGATGGGTACCACCTCCATCGAACAAACGAGCGTTACCGGAAATTCGCGCACGGGAAGCTGGAACGAATATCGTCCCTGGCTGTCGGTCGTCGCATTATAATGGAACGTCCTGTCGCCGTAATTTACGGTCAGAATCAAATCCGCATTGACGGCGGAGTCGTAGTAATATTCGAGAAAAGCCGATCGATAACCGATGATATTATCGTATTCATTGCGTACGGAAGCGATGGCGACCTTATATTCCATATTCTTGCCGACGCGGCCCTCGAGCGTAGCGTACTCGTAATAAGCATCGGGCAACTCCTCGTTGCTGGTCTCGATACAAACCATATCGCCATAAACGATACCGTGGCTTCGGATTTTGACGGATGAGAATGCCCCGTATACGACATTCTCCGAAACGGTAGTTACCTCGTTGTTCACCCGCTGTACTGAAATATGATTGCCTTCGAACTGCTCGGTATACACCGCAGCCGAAACGGACTGGGTCGGAGCCGGAATTTCGAGCTCGTACTTACCGGCATCATCGGTAAGGGTCTCGAAAACAGTGATGCCCGAAAAATTCGAGCCATAAGCCGAATTGTCGACCTCCACGAATACTTTGAGGTTGGCAGCCGGCTTGTAATCATAAACGAATCGACCTCCGCTGAGAGTCGTACCCTCGTTATAAGTAACGGTACCACGGATTTTAGCCTTTCCAGGCACCCGGTCGATGTCGAAAACGGATTGCTCTTCACAACTCGATACCCACATCAGAGCCAAAGCTGCGACGAGCCGCACGGAGGGGGGGGGAAATGTTTCATTGCAAAAAGATTAGGTTAATGAATAAAAGAACTTTACAAAAGTAATATATTTTTGTTAAAAAAACGCATTTTATGAAATCCAAGTTTCCGAACGACAGCAATTCTGATATTCATCGGATAACATTCGGATCGAATCAAAAACCGAGTCCATGATCCGAGGGGCGGTGCAGATTTTGTCTGCGAGGCGAAAAAACACTACCTTTGTACGACGAACAACCGACATCCGAACATGTCCGCACCCTTAGCCGAACGCCTCCGACCCCGCACGATAGACGAATACATCGGGCAAGAACATCTTGTGGGCAAGAACGGAGTATTCCGCAAATTTTTCGAAACGGGCAACGTGCCCTCGTTTATCCTCTGGGGCCCGCCGGGTGTGGGCAAGACGACGCTGGCCAAGATTGTGGCGACGCAACTGGAACGCCCGTTCTTTACGCTCTCGGCCGTAACGTCGGGCGTGAAAGAAGTACGCGAAGTGATCGAAACGGCGCGCAAACAACGCTTCTTCGACCAACGTCCGCCCTTCCTGTTCATCGACGAAATCCACCGCTTCAACAAATCGCAACAAGACTCGCTCCTGGGAGCGGTCGAGCAAGGTGTGGTAACCCTGATCGGAGCGACGACGGAGAACCCCTCGTTCGAAGTGATCTCGCCGCTGCTGAGCCGCTGTCAAGTCTACATCCTCAAGTCGATGGAAGACAAAGACCTGCAAACGCTGCTCGACCGTGCGCTCGAAACGGACAACGAACTGAAAGAACGCAAAATTACGGTGGAAGAGACGGGAGCGCTGTTCCGTTTCTCGGGCGGCGACGCGCGCAAGCTACTGAACATCCTGGACATTGTAGTCGGCGCCACGGAAGGAGAAGTGAAGATCACGGATCGATACGTTACGGACTGTCTGCAACAAAACATAGCCCTCTACGACAAGAACGGCGAACAACACTACGATGTGATCTCGGCTTTCATCAAGTCGGTGCGAGGCAGCGATCCCAATGCGGCGATCTACTATCTGGCACGCATGCTGGCCGGAGGCGAAGAACCGCGCTTCATAGCCCGCCGGCTGGTGATTCTGGCCTCGGAAGACATCGGACTGGCCAATCCCAACGCCCTGCTGCTGGCAAACGCCTGCTTCGACACGGTGCACAAGATCGGCATGCCCGAAGCACGCATCACGCTGGCCGAAGCGACGATCTACCTGGCGACGTCGCCCAAGAGCAACTCGGCCTACCTGGCGATCAACAAAGCCCTTGCGCAAGTGGAACACGACACGACGAACCGTCCGGTGCCGCTGCACCTGCGCAATGCCCCGACGAAACTGATGAGCGGAGCCGGCTACGGCAAAGGCTACAAATACGCCCACGACTACGAAGGGCACTTCGCGGAACAGGAATTTCTGCCCGAAGGACTCTCGGGCACGAGATTCTATGAACCGGACGTACAGAATGCAGCCGAAGCGAAGATTGCCGAACGCATGACGCAGCTGTGGAAAGAGAAGTACCGATGAACCCGGAGCGACCGCAACCGCTCCACGAAGAATAAACACCATGAAGAAACTGTACGTATTGAGCATGATGACGATGCTGCTGGCGACGACCGCAGCGACCGCTCAAGAGAAGAAAAAAGAAGCAGCCCCCGAAGAGAAGGGCTGGTGGGTCGGAGGGCAAATCGGATATTGGAACGACGACGGTGAAAATACATACGCAATAACACCCGAATTCGGATATGATTTCAACCGAAATTGGGCGATAGGCACCTCCGTAGGACTTGTGGGCCTGGACAATGAAGCAGCATTCGAATTCGCACCTTATGCACGTTGGAAATTCTATCGTACAGGACGTCTGGGTCTGTTTCTTGACGGTGGATTCGGCGCAGTATTCGGCGGCATCAGTGGTTTCAAAGTAGGATTTCAACCGGGGCTGTCCGTAAAAATCAATGAACATTTCAACTTTTTAGCCCACATCGGATTCTTAGGCTATCGCAACGAATTCTATAATAACGGAGAAGGAGACGGGTTCGGACTGGCGCTTTCGTCGTCCGATCTGAAACTGGGTTTCTACTACACGTTCTGAACCGGAATGAAACGCATCGGCATCCTGTCGGACACGCACGGCACGTTCGACGACAAACTACGCGAATTCCTGCGCGACGCAGATGAAATCTGGCATGCGGGAGACATCGGCTCGCTGGGGCTGGCGGACGAAATAGCTGCCTACAAACCCTTGCGAGCCGTATCGGGCAACATCGACGGAGGGCTGACGCGCCGGGTATACCCCGATTTCCTGTCGTTCCGGTGCGAAGAAGTAGAAGTGCTGATGACCCACATAGGCGGATATCCCCGCCACTACGATCCCCGTGCCGCAGCCCGCATCCAAGCCGTGCGTCCGAAACTTTTCATAGCGGGGCACTCGCACATCCTGAAAGTGATGTACGACCCGACATACGACCTGCTGGCCGTGAACCCGGGAGCAGCGGGCGAATTCGGGTTCCACCGTGTCCGCACGGCGATCCGCCTGACCATCGACGGAGCCGAAATGCGCGACATGGAAGTGGGCGAATGGCCGAGGAGAGGCTAAAGCCTCGGCTGTCCGAACGGCCCACGAACCGGCCCCGACACAATATTTCCCGACGGAACGTCGTTTTCTTTGCGAATTCAAAAACGACGCAACATGCAAATGAAAATTTCGAAGACGCTCGAAGGCGTCCTTGCTCGCGCCGCCTTCAACACCGCCAAAGCGGGCATCACCCATTCGCTCAAAGACCATCTTGCGGTCGAACTGCTCCGCGAAGAAGGTTCGCTGGCCTTCCAACTTCTTTCGGCCCGGCTCAAAGAGTGGGAAGTCTACCAGATCCGTCTGCGCATAGAACACGAAATAACGAACGCCAAACCGCAAGAAAAACAGGATCCCGAAACCTTCTACCGCGCATTCGCCGACGAACTGCGTGAAAAATCGGGTGCCACGCGCAGCGTATCCACGGCCCATGCGCTCCATGCCATTGCGGCCGACCCGACGACCGCCACGGCCCGGGCGCTGGAGATGTACGGCATCACGGCCGAAGTCGTTGCGACCGAGCTGCAAAAATTTGCCGTAGGCGACGACTTCCGAACTGAGATTCAGGTACACATGCTGGACTTCGCGTCGGCCAACCGTCCCGAAGAGAAAGAAGAACCCCATCTGCTGGACAAATTCGGCGTGAACCTGACGCGCATGGCCCGCGAAGGCCGCATCGACCCGGTAGTGGGACGCGAACGAGAGATCGAACGAGTGGTGCAGATCCTCTCGCGCCGCAAGAAAAACAACCCGATTCTGATCGGAGAAGCCGGTGTGGGCAAAAGTGCGATCGTCGAAGGGCTGGCCCTGCGCATTGCGGCGGGCGAAGTACCCTACACCATAGCGGACAAGACGCTCTTCTCGCTCGACGTCTCGTCGCTGGTGGCGGGCACGAAGTTCCGCGGAGAGTTCGAGGAACGGATGCAACAACTGCTGGACGAACTGCGCCAAGCCAAAGATACGATCATCTTCATCGACGAAATCCACACCATTGTGGGAGCCGGCTCGACGCAAGGCAGCCTCGACACGGCCAACATCCTCAAACCAGCCCTTGCGCGCGGTGAGCTCCAGACCATCGGAGCCACGACGCTCGACGAATACCGCGAAAACATCGAGAGCGACGCGGCCCTCGAACGCCGCTTCCAGAAAGTGGTGGTCGAACCGACGACGCCCGAAGAGACGCTGCAGATCCTGCGCAACATAGCGCCCCACTACGAACGCCACCACAAGGTACGCTACACCGAGGAGGCGCTGCGGGCCTGCGTGGCGCTGACCGAACGCTACGTTACCGACCGATTCTTCCCGGACAAGGCGATCGACGTACTGGACGAAGCGGGCTCGCGAGTCCATCTGCGAACGGCCCGCGAACCGGACGAACTGCGCGAAATGGAGGAAGCCGTAGGCGACGTGCAACGCGAACGCCGCGAAGCGGTCGAAGCGATGGTCTACGAAAAAGCGGCCTCGGCGCGGCTGCGCGAAATAGCGCTCCGCTCGAAGATCGACGAGACGCGCTCCGCATGGCGCCGCTCGCTGGACAAGAATCCTGTGGAGATCGGAGAAGAAGCCATCCGTGAAGTCATCACCTCCATGACGGGAATTCCTGCCGAACGGGTAACCGACGGCGAAGCGGGACGCCTGCGCACCCTCCGAGACCACCTGGCGGGCCGTGTGGTGGGTCAGGAAGATGCCGTGGAGAAGATCTCGCGCACGATCCGCCGCTCGCGGGCGGGACTCAAGGACGAGAAACGCCCGATCGGAGTATTTCTGTTCGTAGGCCCGACGGGCGTGGGCAAGACGCTGCTGGCCAAAGAAGTCTCGAAGTGGCTGTTCGACGACCGTATGGGACTGATCCGCATCGACATGAGCGAATACGGAGAGAAACACAACGTAGCGCGGCTGATCGGATCGCCGCCGGGATACGTAGGTTACGGCGAAGGCGGCCAGCTGACCGAAGCGGTACGCCGCCGTCCCTACTCGGTGGTGCTGTTCGACGAGATCGAAAAGGCCCACCCGGAAGTGTTCAACACGCTGCTGCAACTTTTCGACGAAGGTCATCTGACCGACGGTTCGGGCCGCAAGGTAGACTTCCGGAACACGATCATCATCATGACCTCGAACGTGGGGTCGCGGGCCGCGGCGCAAAAGACGACCCACGTGGGCTACACCACGCCGTCGAAGAACGCCACGGCAGCGGTAGCCCCCAAGCTGGAATACCGCAAGGCGCTGGAACAGACCTTCGCCCCGGAGTTTCTGAACCGCATCGACGACATTGTGATTTTCCGCACGCTGGAAGTCGAAGATGTGGAACGGATCGTGGAGCTGGAGCTGGAAGGACTCTTCTCGCGGACGCGCCGGCTGGGCTACAAAGTGAAGATCACCGACCGGGCCAAACGCCGGCTGGCGGCTCTGGGCTACGAACAACGCTACGGAGTGCGCTCGCTCAAGCGCACGCTGATGGATCATGTCGAAGACCCGCTTTCGGCGCTGATCATCGACGGCCGTCTCCACGAAGGAGACACCGTGGTGGTCGAAGCCGGCAAGGGCCACGGTGTGAAGCTGCGGGTGGCGTAGCCTCCGGCGGCAACTGCAAGCGATTAAAAATGGAGAATGAAAAGTCGATCATAATTTTTCATTCTTCATTTTTAATTATTACCTTTGCAACCCCGCCCGTGAAGCGGGAAGATGTGGAAAGATTTGACTGATTGCAAACCACAATAAAAAATCGCTAAAACAGCCTATTTTTTATTATCCCAACAGCCAACTTTTTCCCATTTATACATGAACCGGAGCGGAGCCGCGACGAGGCGGCGACGATCCATAAAAAACGTATAACATGGGTTTTTTGTTTACCTCCGAATCGGTGTCCGAAGGACACCCCGACAAGGTGTCGGATCAGATTTCCGACGCCGTACTCGACGAATTCCTGCGTCGTGATCCCAACTCGAAAGTAGCGTGCGAGACGCTCTGCACGACCGGCCTGGTCGTGGTGGCGGGCGAAGTGCGCTCGGAAGCCTACGTCGATGTGCAAGGCATCGCCCGCGGCGTGATCGAACGAATCGGCTACACCAAGAGCGAATACCAGTTCGACTGCAACTCGTGCGGCATCCTCTCGGCGATTCATGAACAGTCGTCCGACATCAACCAAGGAGTCGAACGAGCCACCGAAGAAGAACAAGGAGCCGGCGACCAAGGCATCATGTTCGGGTATGCCTGCAACGAAACCCGCGAAATGATGCCGGCGACGCTGATCCTTTCGCACGTGATCCTCAAGGAACTGGCCGTCATCCGCCGCGAAGGGACGACGATGCCCTATCTGCGGCCCGACTCGAAGTCGCAGGTAACGATCGAATACGACGAAAAGACGGGACGCCCGCTGCGAGTCCACACGATCGTGGTCTCCACGCAACATGACGAATTCCTGACGGCGGGAAACGACCTGACGGCAGAAGAAGCCGAACGCAAGATGCAAGAACGCATCCGTGAAGATGTCCGCACGATTCTGATCCCGCGAGTCAAGGCGCGGCTGGAACGTGCCGGCGACAAACTGGCGGAACTGATCGGCGACGACTACATCCTCCATGTGAACCCTACGGGCAAATTTGTGATCGGCGGCCCCCACGGAGACACGGGACTGACGGGCCGCAAGATCATAGTCGACACCTACGGCGGCCGCGGAGCCCACGGCGGCGGCGCCTTCTCGGGCAAGGATCCCTCGAAAGTAGACCGCTCGGCGGCCTATGCGGCGCGCCACATTGCGAAGAACCTGGTGGCGGCAGGCGTGGCCGACGAAGTGCTGGTGGAACTCTCCTATGCCATCGGAATCGCCGAGCCGCTCTCGATCTATGTAGACACCTACCGCTCGCCGCGCCCCGAAGCGCTGAAAGGCATGACCGACGGAGAGATCGCCCGCCGCATCGGCAAGCTGTTCGACCTGCGCCCGGCAGCCATTGTCAGACGTTTCGGCCTGAAGAACCCGATCTTCGAAGCGACGGCCTCCTACGGCCATTTCGGAAACCGGCCCTACACCAAGACGGTGAAAGTCTGGGAAAACGGCCGTGAGACGGAACGCGAAATCGAATTCTTCGGCTGGGAGAAGCTGGACGCCGTGGAGGCGATCCGCCGGGAATTCGGGATTTAGAGAACAGACGAATCGAAATGAATAGTTGGTGGCCGCGAAGACCATCGGCTATTCATTTTTGCGACGGCGGCGACGGCGGAACGGATTTTAACGAAGAATATATTTACCGACCCCGGCATACTAATATGGCGGTGCGGGTCGTTTGTCCTGCAAACACGAAACGAAAAAAAGCCTATGGGAAACATTGCCTCTGAATGAATCAACCAAAAAATCGATTATGAAAAAGGCATTTTTGTTTATGGGAATCCTTGCCGCAGCGGCTTTTACCGGCGGCATATCGGCCTGGGCGGTTGCCGGACGAGGCGCGGGA
Source organism: Alistipes sp. (assembly GCA_029051915.1). Lineage (GTDB taxonomy): Bacteria > Bacteroidota > Bacteroidia > Bacteroidales > Rikenellaceae > Alistipes. The sequence goes on from JAIDKM010000312.1 coordinate 8,593, forward strand.
ACGAACGTCAAATACATTGAACGCGAAGTGGAACGCACGCCGGCGCTCGGCACCCATTTCACGACCTACGACGCGGGAGAATACCCCGACCTGACCTATGCAGCCGAAAATGCGGTGAAAGCGGTGGTCAACATCGAAGCCGTGCAACGAGTGGAGGTGCCCCAACGCGGGCAATACGGCTACGATCCGTTCCTTGAATTCTTCGGCATACCCCAAGAACGCCAACGCGGAAACGGCGAACCCCGATACCAAGAACGCCGGGCAGGAGGCTCGGGCGTCATCATATCGGCCGACGGCTACATTGTAACCAACAACCATGTGGTAGACGGAGCGACGCGCCTGCGCGTGAAGCTGAACGACGGCCGTGCATTCGATGCGAAGCTGGTGGGCAAAGACTCGGCGACCGACATCGCCCTGCTGAAGATCGAAGCCGACGAACTGCCGACGCTGGCCTTCGGCTCGTCCGACGCCCTGCGGCTGGGCGAATGGGTGCTGGCCATCGGCTCGCCCTTCGACCTGCAGTCGACGATCACGGCGGGCATCGTGAGCGCCAAAGCCCGCAACCTGGGAGCCATACCCAACGACTTCAGCATCGAATCGTTCATCCAGACCGATGCGGCGGTCAACCCGGGCAACTCGGGCGGAGCGCTGGTCAACACGCACGGCGAACTGGTGGGCATCAACACGCTTATCAAGTCCCAGACGGGCAGCTACATAGGCTACTCGTTCGCCGTACCGGAAGCGATCGTCCGCAAGGTAGTGGTGGATCTGAAAGAGTACGGACTGGTACAACGTGCGCTCTTAGGCGTGATGTTCCGCCCGATCGACCAAGACTTCCTTGACAACGAAGGAAAAGAACTGGGCATCAAAGAGATCGGCGGCGTATACGTAGCCGGCGTAACGGAGAACGGAGCGGCCTCCGAAGCGGGAATCCGCAAGGGAGACGTGATTCTCGACATCGACGGAGTGGCGCTGAACACCTCGGCGACCCTGCAAGAACAGATCGCACGCCGCCGTCCGAACGACAAAATAACCCTTTCGGTAAAAAGAGACGGCAAAGTGAAACAATTCGAGGTGGTTCTGCGTAATAAGGCAGACAAACCCGAACTGCTGGCCCGCGAATCGGTAGACGTAGTAGAAGCGCTGGGCGGCAGACTCCAAGATGCCGGGCAGAAACTCTGCCGCCAACTGGAGATTGCCGGGGGCGTACAAGTAATGAGCATCAAGGCCGACGGCATACTCTCCCGGGCGCGTGTGAAACAAGGATTCGTCATCACGCACATCAACGACAAGGAAGTACGCTCGATAGCCGACATACGCCGCCTGAGCGACAAGGTACGCTCGATCGACGGCATCTACCCCAACGGCCGGGCGGCAAGCTACGTGCTGGTGGAGTAGACACGCCGGGCGAGTCGGAACGATTAAGGAAGAAACAATATACAAAATAACATGCGCCAATTAAAAATTACGAAATCCATCACCAACCGTGAAAGTGCCTCGCTGGACAAATACCTGCAAGAAATCGGCAAGGAAGAACTCATCACGGTGGAGGAGGAAGTGGAACTCGCCCAACGGATCAAGAAAGGAGATCAAGAAGCACTCGAAAAACTGACGAAAGCCAACCTGCGCTTCGTAGTCTCGGTGGCCAAGCAATACCAGAATCAAGGACTGAGCCTCCCCGACCTGATCAACGAAGGCAACCTGGGCCTTATCAAGGCAGCCGAGAAGTTCGACGAGACCCGCGGCTTCAAGTTCATTTCGTATGCTGTGTGGTGGATCCGCCAGTCGATTCTTCAGGCGCTGGCCGAGCAGTCGCGTATCGTGCGTCTGCCCCTGAATCAAGTGGGATCGCTCAACAAGATCAACAAGGCGTTCGCCCGCTTCGAGCAGGAACACGAACGCACGCCGTCGCCCGAAGAACTGGCCAACGAACTGGAACTGCCGAAAGAGAAGGTAACCGACACGCTGCGTGTAGCGGGCCGTCATGTCTCGGTGGACGCCCCGTTCGCCGACGGAGAAGACAACTCGCTGCTGGACGTACTGGTGAACCCCGATTCGCCCAACGCCGACCGCGGCCTGATCAACGAATCGCTCTCGACCGAAGTAGACCGGGCGCTGGAGACGCTGACGGAACGCGAACGCGACATCATCAAGTACTTCTTCGGCATCGGCTGCTCGGAAATGACCCTCGAAGAGATCGGCGAGAAATTCGACCTGACGCGCGAACGTGTACGCCAGATCAAGGAGAAAGCCATCCGCCGGCTCCGCCATTCGTCGCGCTCGAAGCTGCTGAAATCCTACCTGGGCTAAGCAGGCGAGAGATGGATGTGCTGGAGTTCCGCGACTACTGTCTTTCGCTCCCGATGACCGAGGAGACGACGCCCTTCGACGAGACGACGCTGGTCTACAAAGTAGGAGGCAAGATGTACGCCTGTGCCGACATGGAAACATTCGGGCATATAGCCGTGAAGTGCGATCCGGACGAGGCGCTGCGCCTGCGCGAAGAACATGCCGAAATCGGCACGGCGGCCCATTTCAACAAACAGCACTGGAACGGCATCCGCACGGACGGCGACCTGCCCGATGCGTTCCTGCGCGAACAGATCCGCAACTCCTACCTGCTGGTGCTGCGCCGGAACGTAACGCCGAAAGTGCTGCGGGAAGAGATACTGGCCTACGTGGAACGACACGGCCTGCCGGAATAACGAAGCGGCTCACCTTTCGAGGTGAGCCGCTTGTGCTGAAAAAACAACCGTCTCTATTCAACCAGTGTCTTTATAACAAAAAACCGCCCCCCAGACGCACGGCACTAAGGGATGGGCGCGTGGTGGTGAAA
>JAIDKM010000313.1 GCA_029051915.1 Alistipes sp.
GCCGCCTACCGGGCCATCAAGGCTTCGCCGACAAAGGATGCCGATTTGCGCGCCGCTTTGCAGAAGATCGCTTATTTCCGGGGGTTGGAGGCTTATGCCGCCGGCGAGCTACCGGGGGCGCAGCGTTATTTGGAGGAGTCTGCCTCCGTGGGTGTCAGTCCCAAATATTCGGCGCTCAACATCTTTTGGCAGGGGGAGATCGCTTTCGCCCGGGAGGACTACGCCACGGCAGCCGCTCGATTCAATACCTACATCCGGCGGGCGCCCGCTACCGAGCGGGAGTATGCGCTGGCCCATTACAACCTCGGTTATTGCGCTTTTTCGCGTGGACAGATGCAGGCTGCCGGCGAATGGTTCGAGCAGTTCCTCGAACTCTACAAGCCCGAGGATCGTTATTTGGCCGATGCCTATAATCGGTTGGGCGATGTTTGTTACGCCGGTCGGGAGTTCGAGTCGGCGGTGGTGGTCTACGACAAGGCGATCGCCGTCGGTACTCCTGAGAAGGAGTATGCCGCTTACAAGCGGGCCGTTACGCTCGGTATTTTGGGCCGCGACGAGCAGAAGATGCGGGCACTGAGGCAGATCGCCGCTTCGTCCGGCGAGTATGCCGATGCCGCTTCTTACGAGTTGGGCCGTTCCTACATCGCCCAGGAACGTTATTCCGAGGGCGCCGGGCAGCTCGAAAAGTTCCTCGTCGATTTTCCCGCTTCGCCGCGGCGTGTGCAGGCTTATTCCGATCTCGGACTCGCTTATCTCAATCTCGGCGACCATAAGAAGTCGTTGTATTATTACGATCAGGTCGTCGGTGCCGCACCTCGGTCGGCCGAGGGCCGCGAGGCGATGCAGGGCATCCGCGAGATCTACGTCTCGGAGGGCGACGTCGACGGTTATTTCGATTACGCTGCCAAAGCCGGCATGGAGAGCGACCTGACCTCCATTTCTCGCGATTCGTTGTCGTTCGTCGCGGCTCAGAAACTCTACCTCACCAACCGGCACGAGGTCGCTGCCCGGTCGTTGCGTAGTTATATAAAAAGTTATCCGAAGGGTAGTTATCGGGTCGATGCTCTTTATTACCTGACCGATTGTTATCTCAGCCTCGGCCAGCGCAACGAGGCCATCCAGACGCTTTCGGAGCTCGCTTCTTCGGGTACCAATAAATATAGCGTTACCGTCTTGGAACGTCTCGCTCAGATGACTTCCGACGACCGGCGCTACGACGAGGCCGCTGCCGCCTACCGCAAGCTCTACGAGGTCGTGCCGACCGCCGCCGAGCGTGAAAAGGCGATGATCGGTTACGTGCGTTCGACGCTCGCCGGGGGCGATTCCCGGAAGATCGAGGCGATGGCCGTAGATGTCTGCGATCATCCCGATGCCGGTGCCGTGGCTCTGCGGGAGGCTCGGTTCGCCTGGGCCGAGCAGTTGCGCGGGGAGGCTCGGCGCGACGAAGCGTCGGTGCTTTACCGGAAACTGGCCGCCGACGTGCGAACCCGCGAGGGATCGGCTGCGGCTTATTATCTGCTCGAAGATACTTTCGCCGAGGGCGACATGGCCCGTACCGAGAAGGAGATCTTCGCTTTCTCCGAACGGGAGCCGCAGGCTTATTGGCTGGCAAAGGCGTATATCTTGCTGGGCGATGTTTATGCTCGGCAGAATGATAGTTTCCAGGCTCGCGCCACATGGCAGAGCGTGGCCGACGGTTATTCGCCTGCTGACGACGGCATCGTGGCCGAAGCGAAATCCCGGATCCAAAAAATGAACTGATCATGAAAAGATTCTTCATAGCTGCCGCTTTCGTCGCGGCGTTGCCTTCGGGGGCGTGGGCGCAGGTCGGCAAGCAGGTCGAGGTTACCAAGACTTATGTGCCGAGCCTGGAGAGTGCTTCCAAACTGCCCGTCCGGCCCGACATGACCGATACGGTGAAGATGTATCCCGAGATTGATTATTCCATCACGCCGTTGTCGCTCGAAACTTCGTTCCAGACTCGGCCGATCCGGCCTGCGGCGGTTACTTATTGGGAGTTCAACCGGCCTCGGACTTTCTACGTCAAGGCCGGTGCCGGTTATCCGCTCAACTCCGTCGTCGATTTCTACGCTTCGACACAGAACGCCGCTACGGGGTACGTCGTGGGGTATCTCAATCACGAGGGACGTTA
>JAIDKM010000314.1 GCA_029051915.1 Alistipes sp.
GTGATGTGGATCAGACCGTCGACACCGCCCAGATCGACGAAGACGCCGTAGGAAGTGATGTTCTTGACGGTACCCTCCAGAATCTGGCCCTTTTCGAGCTTCGACATGATGACCTGCTTCTGAGCCTCCAACTCGGCCTCGATGAGCGCCTTGTGCGACACGACGACGTTGCGGAACTCCTGGTTGATCTTCACGACCTTGAACTCCATCGTCTTGTCGACGTATACGTCGTAGTCGCGGATGGGCTTGACGTCGATCTGCGAACCGGGCAAGAAAGCCTCGATGCCGAAGACGTCGACGATCATACCGCCCTTCGTACGACACTTGATGTAACCCTTGATGATCTCGTCCTTCTCGAGAGCCTCGTTGACGCGATCCCACGACTTGAGCTGGCGGGCCTTCTTGTGCGACAACGACAACTGACCGTTCTTGTCCTCGGCCGAATCGACGTAGACCTCGATCTTGTCGCCGACCTTCAGATCGGGATTGTAACGGAACTCCGAGACGGGGATGATGCCCTCGCTCTTGTAACCGACGTTGACGATGACCTCGCGCTTGGTGATACCCGTTACGGTACCCTCGACGACCTCGCCGACCGTTACGTTGGACAACGTTTTGTCATAAGCGGCCGCGATCTCCTCCTTGGGCTGGTTGTAGACACCCAAATCGTTCTCGAATGCGTTCCAGTCGAAATTCTCGTTCGCGACGCTGTTTTTCAATTCTTCCATTGTGGAATGTTTGCGATACAATCGCTCGTTAAAAAGTTAATAATGTTCTGCCTCCGCAGCTGTCGCGCCTGCGCGACGCGCACGAAAGGCCTGCAAAGATAACGCTTTTTTATTGGAATTCAAATTCCTGCGCGAGAAAGTTGAACGAAGCCGAAAAAGAACGGCCCCGTCCCGGAGGAAGAGGCCGCGCCGAAACGGCATGCGAAGCTATCGGGCTACGACGAGCACCTGCTGATAACGGGTATTGTCGGGAACGAGGGAAGCGCCGCCTGTCAATGTACCGATCAACACGTCGGCGACCTTCGTATCGAGCACCCTGCCGTCGGAATAACTGAGCCCGTGATAGTTTTTATAGATATAATCGCTCATGGCCAAGCTATAGGTCCGTCCCTCGCGCAAGGTATGGAACCGCACGTCGAAGGCCTTGTCCGACTCGTCGACGAGAATGGTATAGGGCGTAGTAAGGATCAGATCGACGCGATGGCCCTCGCGGGTATCCTCGTTGTACTTGGCGATAATCATGCGCCGGATCTCATCGGTAGTCATGCGCAGGGTGGCGACCGTCGTACCGAACGGCTCCAGATCGTAGACGCGGGCCCGGCTGACGTCGCCCGCGGGAATCTCGTCCAACCGCACGCCGCCCACATGGTAGACCCCGATGTCGGCACCCGTCTCCTCGGCGATCGAGCGGGCCATCCAATTGGCCAGACCGGCCTTGTCGATGCGCTGTGCGAACCGCCCGATCGACCGGTTGAGCTCGGGGTCGGCGTAATAATCGTCCACCAACCCGGCGAAGACGGGATCGGGCTGGTAGTCATCGAGCGAAACGACCCGGAAATCGACGCTCTCGACCCTGCGGCCGCGCAAACGGATCGTGGAGACGCCGATGTTAGCGAGGTTGCGGCCCGTCTGAGTCAGCAGCGTCCCGTTGACGAGCGTATCCAACACGACATGCGTATGCCCGCCGACGGCCAGATCGAAGAGCTGCGTCTTGCCGAGCAACTCCATGTCGCGGTCGTCGCCCATATGCGAGAGCAAGATCAACACGTCGACCTTCGGCCGCAACTCGGCGGCATACTTCATCGCCTCGGCCTGCGGATCGGGGAACTCCAGGCCGACGAACGAAGTTCTGTGGCCCGCGGGATGGCCCGGCCCCTCGTAATTGGTAACGACGCCCACGATACCGATGCGGATGCCGTCGCGCCGCACGACCGCATAAGGAGGCAACTGCGGAAAGGTGCAGGTATCGCTGATGCAATTGGCGCACACGACCTCGAACTCCATGCTGTCGATCATCCGGCCCAAGAAAGCCTGCCCGTGGTCGAACTCGTGGTTGCCGAGCGTGGCGACGTCGTAGCCCAGCCGGTTCATCAATTCGATGACGGGTTTGCCGGGAGCGGCCACCTTGTCGACGAAGGCGTTGCCTGTCCACCGGTCGCCGGCGTCGATCAACAAGACCAGCTGCGCGGTGTCGCGACACATCTCGACGGCCGAAGCCAGCTGGGGGAAACGCTGGATGCGAGCGTGGATGTCGTTGGTCGAGAGGATCACGAGCGTACGCTCGCGAGGCGAACAAGCCGCCGCGAACATCAAGGCGGCCAACAAGGCGGATCGAAGAAGATTTTTCATATTTAACTGTTTTGTTGTCGAATATCGGACGGAAGTTGCCAAAATTACAAAATATTTCTATCTTTACGTACTTTTAAGGCGAATAATCGTTTTTCGTATGACCGACACCATCCGAATAGTCTGCGACAACCTCGGCGAAGAGATCGAAGTGCAGATGGGCGCTACGCTTCAGGAAGCAGCCGCACGCATCGCCCCGAACCCCCGGCCGTTTCTGGCCGCGATGGTCGACAACCGAATCAAGGAACTCAGCTACAAGATATACGCACCGGCGACGATCCGCTTCATAGACATCGCTTCGTTCGCGGGAATCCGGGTATACCAACGTACGGCATGGTTCATCCTCCAGAAAGCCGTAGGGGATCTCTACCCTACGCGCAAACTCCACATCCGCCACTCGCTGGGCCGCAGCGGCTTCTACTGCGAAATCGAAGGCCTGGAAGAGTTCACCCCGGCAGAAGCCGAAGCCCTGCGCCGCCGCATGAACGAAATTACGGCGGCCGACCTGCCGATCCGCGGGGCACGGGCCCTGACGAGCGAAGTACGCGACCGCTATGCAGAAGCGGGATACGATGACAAGATCGCCCTGCTGGACACCCGGCCGCGACTCTACAGCAAGTACTACACGCTCGACGACACGATCGGCTACTTCTATGGAGCCCTGGCCCCCTCGACCGGCTACGTGAAGCTGTTCGGCATCGAACCGTATTATAAAGGATTCTACCTGGCGTTGCCGCTGCGCACGGCCCCCGACTGCATCCACACCGATTTCTACCAAGAAAAGATGTTCGGCATCTTCCGCGAATACCAATCATGGACGGACATCATGGGCGTACCCACGGTAGGAGCCGTCAACGCGAAAGTATTGGCAGGCGACGCGGGAAGCATGATCCAGCTGGCCGAAGCGTTCCATGAACGCAAATTTGCCTGGGTGGCCGACGCGATCCATGAAGCCAACCGCACGCGCGGCACCCGCATGGTACTGATCTCGGGCCCCTCGTCGAGCGGCAAGACCACGTCGGCCAAGCGTCTGGGAATCCAACTGGGCGTACTGGGACTCAAGCCGGTGATGATCTCGCTGGACGACTATTTTGTGGAACGCGAAAAGACCCCGCTGGACGAAAACGGCCAATACGACTACGAAGCTCTGGAAGCCATCGATCTGGAACTTTTCAACGACCACCTGCGCCGACTGATGGCGGGCGAAAGCATCGACATCCCCCGATACGACTTCGTAACGGGCCGCCGCATGAAACACGACACGCCCCTGACGCTCGACGAACGCTCGATCCTCATCATCGAAGGGATTCACGGCCGCAACCCCCGGCGGACGCCGTCGATCCCCGACTCGCAGAAGTTCCGCATCTACATCTCGTGCTTCACGTCGGTGGCGATGGACAACCTTTCGCGCA
>JAIDKM010000315.1 GCA_029051915.1 Alistipes sp.
CAAGTAACCTGCGACGGCCAACGCCGAATAGAGGGCGTAGAGCCCGGCCGTGATGGGGATGCCTTTGTAGAGATAGAGCCCGACGGTGGTGATGTCGACGACGAGCCATGCGAGCCACTGCTCGACCCACTTGCGGGAAAGCATCCAATAAGCCACGATGCAGAGCGCCGTGGTGAAGCTGTCCCAAAAAGGCACGGAACTGTCGGTAAACCGTGCGAGCAACCACCAACCGGCGGCATGCAAGACGACGTAGGCGCCGACCGAGACCGGAACCATCCTCAACGGAATATGGCTGACGGAAAGTCCGTCGTGCTTTCGGCGAGGTGCGTTGCGCCACACGATCCAACCGTAGAGTCCGGCGAGCACGTAGTAGACCTGCATGGAACAATCGGCATAGAGACCCGCCCGGAAATAGAGCGCCCCGTGCACGACGGGCATCACGAGCCCGACGATCCAAAGCCGGATGTCGGCCCGGTACTCCAACCAGAGGTAGAGCAGGCCGAGAACGACGCCGACGATTTGCAGGAACAATTTCCAGTCCATCAGAATTTAACGGTTACATTGGCCAGAACGTGCAGGGGCGCCTGGGGGAAGTAATAAGCCTCGTCGATCCGTTTCGGAGTATCGCTGCTCCAAGTGTCCATGTAGGAATAGCCGTAGCCGTTGCTTTCGTACTTGGAGTTGAAGAGGTTGTAGACCGTTACGCCGAAACGGACGCTCCGCGACCGGCCCGAACGCAAGGTATACCCCAGATCGAGGGCGGTTACGCAATAACTGTCGAGCGACAAAGCCTCGTTCTCGTTGTTGGTGAAGAACTGCCGGCTCACATAACTGGGCCGGACGACGGCCGCGAAGCCCTTATACCGGAATTCGGCGAAACCGCCGACGATCCAGTCGGGCGAATAAGCGATCGTCATGGTACCGAGATCCTCGCCGTAGGTGGGGCTGTCGGCCAACAAATCGATGTAGTGCTCGATCTTGTTGCTGCTCCACGTCGCGTTGGCCCCGAGAGTCAACCAATGCAGGGGCCGCCAGACGGCCGACAACTCGACGCCGAAGCGGTAGCTGTCGGGGACATTGACGTTGAGTGCGTCGCTGCTGTCGTTGACCATGCCGGTGGGGACGAGCTGATCCTTGTACATCATGTAGTAGAAATTGATGCCCAAGTCGATCTTCGGAGCCCGGTAGTTATACCCTGCCTCGAAGTCGTAGAGCGTCTCGGAACGAGGCTTCGTGTCGTCGGCCGCGAACATGTACCGGTCGGTGAAGTCGCTGCGGGTAGGCTCTTTCTGCGCGATGGCGAACGAAGCGTAGACCGCATGGCGAGCGGCGAAAGAGTAGTTCAGGCCGACGTGGGGATTGAAGAAGTGGTACTGCTCGTCCACGTCGATGGGCTGCATGGCACCCGTGCTCTTGTCGAAGTTGTCGTTGACGCCCCAAGCCTTGTAACCGACGTAACGATATTGCAAATCGGCAAAGAGGTCGAGTCCTTCAGCCACCGTCCAGTTGGCCCGGGCGAAGAGGTTGGCGTCGTGTTTCTCCACATCGTTGTCGTACCAACGGCCGGCATAATCCTGAGGCTGCAAACCGTCTACCCACGCCAGCGTACCCCAATGGGGGCAGCCGTAGTAACTGTACGACCCGCCGAAAGTAAGCGCCAGCCGCTGCGAGGAGTAGTGCGCAGCGGCATGGAGACCGCCCAGATGGTTGCGCATGCTCTTTTCGCGGATCAGGTCGGCCTTTTCACCCCCTGCGAGCCCCCGGATGTTGAGGTACTCGCCTAATTTCTTGCTGTCCTTGTACTGCTTGTAGAAGCCGTCGCCGTAGGTGTAGAAGCCGGTGGCGTTCAACGACCAACGATCGCTGAATCGGTGGCTCAACAACAACTGGTTGTTGATCTGCAAGTAGTTGTCCGTGTGGTCGTCGTAGTAATTCACGTGCGTGCCGTCGGCCAGGACGAAAGGCCCGTCCGAAGTCTCGTATTGGCCTTCGGTGTGGTAGCGGCGGCCGTAGAGCTCCATATCCGCTTTCGTTACGCCCGTGTATGTGAGGTAGGTTTTCGCCTTGCCGCCGAACGAGGGCAATTTGACCATCGTATTGCCGCCGTAGTACCCGGCCTGGAACATGTAGGACTTCAAGTCGGTGGCGCCGCGGTCGACGTAGCCGTCCGAACCGATATGCGTGAGCCGCGCGTCGAGGGCCCAGTGGCCGCCCAAAAGTCCTGACGAGATGTGCACGGCCTGCTTATTGGTGTTGTACGACCCGTAGGAGAGCGACGCCTCTCCGCCGAACTCGGTGGAGAGGGCCTCGGTGGTCATGCTGACCGCGCCGCCGAAAGCCCCCGTGCCGTTGGTGGAGACGCCGGCGCCGCGCTGGATCTGCATGTCGCCGACGGCCGAGATGAGGTCGGGCGTGTCGTACCAATACATGGAGTGAGAATCGGGGTTGTTCATCGCCACGCCGTTGATCGTAACGTTGAGCCGGGTGGCGTCGGTGCCGCGCAGGCGCATCGACGTACCGCCGATGCCGATGCCGGTTTCGTTGGTGGCGATCATCGAGGGCGAGAGCGCCAGCACCGAGGGGATGTCGAGTCCGTAGCTGGTGCGGGCTATCTCCTCGCGCGAGAGCTGCGAATAAGCCACGGGCGTGGAAC
>JAIDKM010000316.1 GCA_029051915.1 Alistipes sp.
TGCTATGACCGGTTACGGCCCGTGGTCGTTGTGGAGCGGTCTGAACGATGCTACGCGCAACCAGAATACCGTCGCTGGCCTCACTGCCACCGATTTCGGCGTGGGCGGCATCGCCGGCATGACCAACGTCAACGCCCGGGCGTCGCAGATGCGCAAGGGTCTTCGCGTGAGCGTCGCCAACGGCAACCAGATGTATCGTTTCCGTGCGTTGGTTTCCTATGCTTCAGGACAGTTGGACAACGGTTGGTCTTACGGCTTCTCCCTCGGTACGCGTCAGGGCGGCAACGGATATGTCGACGGAGTTTGCTACAACTCCTATAGTTATTTCCTCTCGGCCGAGAAACTCTTCCGCCACGATCATCGGTTGGCGTTGACTGTTTTGGCGTCGCCTTCGGAGCGCGGTGCGCAGCAGGCGTCGACCGACGAGGCCTATCGGCTCTTCGGTAGCAATTACTACAATCCCAACGTCGGTTACCAGGACGGTAAGTTGCGCAACTCTCGCGTGCGCAATACCCACGAGCCGATCGTGATGCTCAATTACACGTGGGACGCTTCCGAGAAAACGCGTCTGAACGCCGCTACGGCTTTGCGTTTCGGCAAGAACGGTTATTCGGCTCTCACTTGGAAGGATGCCAGCGATCCTCGCGGCGATTACTATCGTTATCTGCCGTCGTCGCTTCTCAGCCAGATCGTGCCGGGCGTTACTACCCCCGAGACCGAGTACGAGTATCGTTATCGCGCGGATCAGTTGGCCAAGAACTTCACCGGTATGTTGCAGTACGACCGCTTCTTCCAGGAGAATAAGTTGATCGACAATACGTTGGTCGACCAGTTCGCCAACAGCACGAACGAGCAGTTCAAGAACATCATCGGTACAGAGTATCGTTCGAACCTCATTATCGAGGAGCGCCATACCGACCAGCTCGATTACAACCTCGCACTCGATGTCTCGCATCAGATCCGCAACAACATGCGCATCGTCGGCGGTGCCAACCTGCGGGTCAATCGCACGTGGTACTACGACGAGGTCAAAGACTTGCTGGGCGGTGATTATTGGTACGATGTCGACAAGTTCGCCGAGCGCGACATGTCGCAGAGTGCCATCAACTACCAGAACGATCTCGATTACTACCTCCAGACGGGCCATGCACGCGTGGCACGCGTGGGCGATAAGATCAGTTACAACTATCGCGCGCACTTGCTCGAAACTACGGCATGGGCTCTCTATAACTACGCTCTCGGCGGTTTCTCGATGAATGTCGGCGGTAAGATCGGTTATTCGACCATGCACCGCGAGGGTCTTTGGCGCAAGGGTCTCTTTCCCGAGAATTCGCTGGGCGATTCCCGGAAGCTCGACTATCTGATCTACAGCGGTAAGTTGAATCTTTCCTATCGCTTCTCGGGAGCTCATTCGCTCGAAGCCGGCATCACTTATATGCAGAACGCACCCAAGTTCGTCAATGCGTTCGTGTCGCCCCGTACCCGCAACACCACGACTCCCGGAGTCTCCGCCGAGCAGGTTTTCAGCGCTGATCTGACTTATAATCTCAACTTGCC
>JAIDKM010000317.1 GCA_029051915.1 Alistipes sp.
TGCCCCTCGACTTGCATGTGTTAAGCCTGCCGCTAGCGTTCATCCTGAGCCAGGATCAAACTCTCCATTGTATAAAAATAATGTATTGTTAGAGTCCTGACTACTTCTATTCCTTGTTAAAGGAAATTGACAGATAAATACTACATTTCTTTTCTCTCAAAATATAACCAGTAATTCAAAGAACCTCGTTGAAAAAACTCGCATTTTGTAATGCGAAAGGACTGCAAAGATAAATCATCTTTTTCAATCCTGCAAATATTTTTTTCAAGAACCTTGCAATTTTTCGATCGACCACCTGTTCACAAAGGATTTCGAGCTCCTTTATTGTAAACTACCCATCTTTTGTAAGAACCGTGTTTTTCTCAAATGCGGATGCAAAGGTAGCGACATTTTTCGAACCTGCAAATATTTCCGCAACTTTTTTCTGAAAAAAATTAAAAAAAACCTCAAAACGCCCTCTGAAAGGGCCTGCACCTATAATAAAAGAAGGTTTTCGATAAGCCGAGGGCAGAGCCGGACGAAGACCGGAAATGCCGAGGCGAGAAAACCTGCGCGGAAGCGAACGTTTTCGGCAAGCCGAGGGCAGAGCCGTGATTTCACGAGCTATGCCGAGGCGAGAAAAGGTGCGCGAAAGCGAACGTTTTCGGCAAGCCGAGGGCAGAGCCGTGATTTCACGAGCTATGCCGAGGCGAGAAAAGGTGCACTTCGAGCACGTCTTTTTTTGTAACTTGGCGCCCGAAAGCAGCAACGACCCGGAGTGGCAGGGGCCAAGGCTCCTGTCAGAGCGGTCGGTAGATTCAGCAATCCCCGGCCTAAGAGACCGGTTTTAAGAAAGAGTCTTTCAAAAAAACCGAGGGTCGGTGTACACATCAGTCTGACGGGAAGTCTGCGACTTAATGAATTGCAAGAAGCAAGGCTTCAGACCTTGCCGCCCGAGGCCGGTTCGCATCGAAAATGCGACCCCCGCAGCCGGCCCGGGCGAATGCTCTTTATCGAGAAAGCATTCTTTCCGTCATTCATTCCAGCGATTGCCTACTCACACTTACCTGCTTCGGGCTACCGCAACAACACGACGGGAGCCCTGGGAAACGTCGGCACGTACGGCTACTCCTGGTCGTCGTCGCCCTCGGCAGCGGGCAATGCCAACGGAGGGTTCATGAACTTCAACGCCACGGAAGTGAACCCGCTGAATGGCGGCAACCGAGCCATCGCGCGCCCTGTGCGCTGCGTCCAGCATCTACGGCTGCTTTTTTACAAAGAATAATCTATATTTGCTCGATAAAGCAGCTATTGGCCCGGAGTGGCGGGAGTCCTGACGGCTCCGGTCAGTGCGGCCGCAGATTCAGCAATCCCCGGCCTAAGAGACCGGTTTCAAGAAAGAGACTTTCAAAAAACCGAGGGTCGGTGTACATGTCAGTCTGACGGGAAGTCTTCGACTTAATGAATAATGAATAGTTAATAAGGAATAATTTTATTCATTCTTAATTATTCATTAAGGTTCCCTTTCCGCCATTCATTCCAGCGATTGCTCTTTGCGCCTGCTTCGGGCTTCCGCACCACGTCGGGAGCTCTGTCGGAAGTCGGCACCGGCGCTCGTTTTTGGTCGTCGGCACCGGCGTCGGCAAGCAGTGCGAACGGTGGCTTTTTGAGCTTCACCTCAGAGAACGTAGAGACTCTGGGCGGCGGCGTCCGCTCTCTCGCTCGCCCCGTGCGCTGCGTCCAGAATCTGCAGGCTGCTTTTAAAGAAAAAACGGGATAGGCTGCGACTCGGCAAAATGCAAACTCCGTTTGCTTTTGCTCTTGGCTTGCACTATCTTTGCGGAAGCAAAAACCGAAAAAAAACATGAATCTGAAAAAAGTAACCCTGCTTGTGATCCTCCTGCTTATAGCGGATCAAGCACTGAAGATATGGGTCAAGACCCACATGGCTCTCGACGAAGCGATCGTAGTATTCCCGGACTGGTTTCAACTTCGCTTCATAGAAAACAACGGAGCGGCATTCGGCATGCACATAGCGACCAACGGCGGATTCGACTGGGGGAAACTTCTGCTGGGGATCTTCCGAATCGGTCTCTCCGCGGGCATTGCGTGGCTGATCGTACGGCTGCTCCGCCAAGGCAAAGAGACGCCGACGGGAGTGATTGCGGGACTGGCGCTGATCTTTGCGGGAGCGGTAGGCAACATACTTGACAGTGCGTTCTATGGCCTGATCTTCTCGGAATCGACGCCCTACGCCGCAGCGCATTTCGGAGGCCACTATGCCGGCTTCATGATGGGCAAGGTAGTGGACATGTTCTACTTCCCGCTGTTTCAATGGAACGGAGTACCGAACTTCCTGCGATTCCTGGTCGACAGCAACAACTATTTTTTCGGAGCGATCTTCAATCTTGCAGACGCCTACATATCCGTAGCGGTGGTATACCTCCTGCTATTCCAATACAAATATCTGAACAGATAATTTTTTCGACCGATTTATTTGCTTTTCCGAAAAAAGCATGTATCTTTGCACTCCGTAAATCCTAAATGCCCAGGTGGCGGAATAGGTAGACGCGCACGTTTCAGGTGCGTGTGCCGCAAGGCGTGCAGGTTCGATTCCTGTCCTGGGCACTGAAACCCCGTTGAACGAGAGTTCGACGGGGTTTTGCTTTATACCCTATCAAGCGGAGAGGAGGGGGGGGGTACCGGAAAAGAAGCCGGGAGCCGCAGAAGAGAGCCGGGCAAAAGAGGAAAGGCAGACCAGGCCGAGCTACAGAAGTGGCGGCAACGACGAAGCGGGCGAGAGGCGAAGAGAGAGACTGGTATCGAACGAAACGAACGGCCGAACGCACGCAGCCACGAGAAAAGGAAGCGTCGCCCCTGGAGGCAGCGGTAGGATCCACAACTCTTAATGCAAAAAAACGGACGGCACCCTTGGAAGGTACCGTCCGCGGAACGGCGGGCGCGGGAAAACCGCGACCCGGAAACTACATTTTCTTACCGACGTTGGTCTTCTTGGCGACCTTCGGAGCGGCCGTTTTAGCGGCGGCAGCCTTCGGAGCCTTGGGAGCGGCGGTCTTCTTGGGAGCAGCGGCCTTTTTAGGAGCTGCGACCTGCGTATCGTCGCCCTCGACGACGGTAGCCTCCTCGACGGCATCGGTAGCCTTCTTGGCGCGAGAACGACGAGTCTTGGGCTTCGCCTCGGCAGCCGCAGCGGGAGCGGTACCGAACGTATAAGCCTCGTTGAAATCGACGAACTCGATGATGCACATATCGGCAGCATGTCG
>JAIDKM010000318.1 GCA_029051915.1 Alistipes sp.
ATCTGTGGCACGGCCCCACGAGGCTCGATCGTGTCGAGGCCTTTTTCGCCGAGTTGGAGCAGGCTGCCGCCGAGGGCGACTATCGTCCGGACGATGCCGAGTTGTGGTACGACCGGATCGTGGCGTTCGGCGAGTTGATTTCGACTGCCATCATCTCGGAGTACCTGGCCTATGCCGGCGTCGCCAACCGGTGGATTGACATGCGCCGGGCGCTCGTTACGGCACAGCGGCACAAAGACGCCGAGGTCGATCTGGCGGCTTCGGCTCCGCGGCTGCGGGCCGAAGTCGAGGGTCGCGAGGAGCGCATCTTCGTGGGCCAGGGCTTCATCGGCGGGGCTCCCGACGGGACGACTACGACCCTCGGGCGCGAGGGTTCCGACTACTCGGCGGCCGTCGCGGCCAACATCCTCGGGGCCGAATCGATGTCGGTGTGGAAGGATGTCGACGGCGTGTTGAACGCCGACCCCAAGATCTTCCCCGACGCCGTGCAGATCGCCGAGCTCAATTATCTGGATACCATCGAGTTGGCTTACAGCGGGGCGCAGATCATCCATCCGCGGACGATCAAGCCCTTGCAGAACAGGAATATTCCGCTCTACGTGCGGCCGTTCGGCGACAAGCGCAAGCCCGGTACGGTGATCCGCAGCATGTCGGCTCCGGTCGAGGTGCCGATTCTGATTCTCAAGAAGGATCAGGTGTTGCTGACGATCCGGTCTCGTGATTTCTCGTTCGTCTTGGAGGAGAAGTTCGCGGCGATCTTCTCGTTGTTGGAGCGCTTCCGCATCAAGGCCAACCTGATCCACAATTCGGCCGTCAACCTGAGCCTCTGCGTCGACGATTCGTGGCACATCGACGAAGCGATCGCCGCCTTGCGCGCGGAGGGCTTCGACGTCATGAAGATCGGACGGATGGAGTTGCTTACGGTGCGCGGCTATACCGACAGATTGTGGCAGCAGTACGCTTGCGGCCCGCAGGTCTTCATCCGCCAGGCCACGCAGTCGACCGTGAGGATCGTCAGGAAAAGCGAAGGTTGAAAGGCCGGGGCTTAAGAACCGGGTGCCGCAGGAAGCAGGATGCGAATCCTTTTCTGCGGCACTTTTTTTGTGCTCGGCGGCCGATTCGGACAGCACGGATCCGGCCAATTCGGACGGCCGTCGCGCTTCCTATTCCAGATTTCGTATCTTCATGATGATGGTCGGGTAGGAGTCGTCGCGGATTTCGCCTCTGCGTTTCATGTCGATGATCGTGCGGATCATGTACTTCTGAATGTCGCGTTGCAGCCGTTTGTAGAGCGGACAGCGGGTGTAGTTCTCGTTGTCCAGCAGGACGTCGCGGATCGAGCGCAGCGAGTTGGTGTAGTTCGACATTTCATTGCGCAGCGCCACGCCTTGCTTGGTCGAGGCGGCGATTTTGGCGATCGAGAGCTGCCGCAGTTTCTCGCATACCGAGTTCAGCAGCACCATCACCACGTTGTCCATCAGCGTGTGTCCGTGCATGAACAGATAGGTCGTCTCGGGCGTCAGTCCGCGGGCGCAGAGTTGCCCTTCGAATTCTTTCATCGGTTCGATCATCCGGGGGTTGCGCTGCCGCAGCAGGCGTTCGCGTTTCTCCACGTTGCGGGCCAGCCATTCGAGGGTCTTCGCGCCGTTGTCGGCAAGATCCAGATAGCCCAGCCTCACGGAACTCTTGAAGTCGATCAGCGTGAAGAGATGTTCCGTCGCAAGCTGCGCCGAGTAGGCATACCATACGAAGAGCGGATAGATCGTCCGCGAGTATTCGCGCATGAACGCCACGAAGTCGAAGATGCGCGTGTCGTTCTTCGTCGCCTTGACGCAGACGTTGTGCAGCGAGGGTGCATAGCACAGGTAGTTTTCCGTGGCGTAGGCGTAGGTGTGGAACATGTGGCGCGCGCCGGCTACCGTCGCCGACTGCTCCGTGCGGCCGCCGAACAGGTAGTCGAAGTCCGAGTCGACGCACAGCAGCAGGTCGGGCCCCGATTCGGGGATCATGTTGAGCAGCACTTTCTTGCCTTTGGGCAGGTCTTCGCGGTTGGGCACCGAGATCTCGAAGCGCAGGTAGGGATTGCGGAAGTGGTCGAAGATGCCGCGCCAGAAAGCCACGTCTTCGTACCCTTCCACGTAGACCCGCACCAGCCGTTGGTCGGGATCGGCCGGCAGGGGGCGGGGTAATGTCTGT
>JAIDKM010000319.1 GCA_029051915.1 Alistipes sp.
GGCCGAAGAGAAGAGCCGCCTATAGAAGTACCGAAGCTGCCGACGGTTGCATGTCCGGGCGTTTTGCGACCCGCCGGCAACGAAAAAGAGACCTCCTGAGGAGGTCTCTTTATTCTAAAGCCGCTTGAACTCGACGACGAGCGCCGAACGCGGCGGGACGAGGGTCGAATCATCCACGACAACCGGCCGACCGGTCAGCACGTCGCGGCCCTCGGGAGCCAACGAAGCGGTGATCTCGGCGTAGTGCGACCAAGGTACGTGCTTGCGGCCGCGCGAGTTGTTGACGAAGACGAAGACGGCATCGGAGTCGTCGTAACGAAAATAAGCATAGGTATTGTCGCGCGCGGCGAAGTGGAGCGTGCGCCCGGAGTGAATGACGGGCTTCGACTTGCGCCAGTTGAACAAGCGCCGCGTATGGTCGAACAACGCGCCCTGCGCGCCCTGCCGCTGGGCAGGATCGAACAGATCGACGGCATCGCCGTCCCAACCGCCGGGAAAGTCGACGCGCAAGCCGCCGTGGCCCTGCGAGAGGTCGGCGGAACGGAACAGAAGCTCGTCGCCGGCGAAGATCTGAGGAATGCCGCGCAGAGTAGCCAACAAAGTCATGGCGATCTTGGCCCGTCCGAGGTCGCCGCGCACGAGGTCGGCCAGACGCTCGGTGTCGTGATTGCCCGTGAAGATCATCATGCGCGAGAGGTCGTGGTAGACGAAGTCGTCGGACAAGGCATTGTAGACGCGGATCATCCCCTCGCCCCAACGGAGCGAATCGGTAGGCAGCGCGGCGCAGACGGCGTCCCGCAAGGGGAAGTCCATGATCGAAGGCAGATGCGAATCGAAACCGTCGCGGTTGGGATTGCCGCCCTGCCAATAAGCGAGCTGCGGCACGTCGGCCGTCCAACACTCGCCGACGATGTTGAAATGGGGATATTCTCTGAGCACGGTGGCGCACCACTCGCTCAGGGGCACCTTCTCGTTATAGGGATAGGTATCGACGCGCAAGCCGTCGAGGTCGGCGAACTCGATCCACCACACGGCCCACTGCTGGAAATAACGCAGCAGGAATGGGTTGTCGAGGTT
>JAIDKM010000032.1 GCA_029051915.1 Alistipes sp.
CCTTGCGGGTGCGGCGGTCGAGCGTCGCCAGTCCCATGCCGTTGATGCCGTAGGGACGTCGTGCCGAACCGAAGTCGAACATGTTTTCGATCCAGATGCCCCAGAATAGCGAGTCGTTCTGCAAGTTGCGGGCATATTCCTCGTGGAAGAGCGTCTGGCGTCCCTCGGGCATGCGGTTCTTCGAAGGGTCGGGCTGTGCCGTGTAGCTCTCGTGGCCGATGAATCCGTCGCCGCCGTATTCGATGCCCGAATGCAGGTGCGACCATTTCTCCTGCAGCTTGTCGTGCCACAGCGTCAGGTCGGCGACATTACCCTTGTTCCAGCCCACATCCTGCCGCCAGACGATCAGGTCGGTTACGAAGTTGATGCTGCCGTTCTGGTCGCTCACCGCCACGGTCGGCCGCGAGGGATCGAGCTCGTGCGCCGCCTCGTGCAGCCGCCGGATGTAGGGCGTGGTGTCGTCGCCGCGTTTCCAGATCCGCGAGAAGATGCCCCACATGATGACCGAAGGGTGGTTGATGTGCTGGGCCACGATCTCCCGGAGCTGCTCCATGCCGTTCTGCTCGAACTGCGGCGTGGCGAAGTAGGCCGCATCGCTCAGAAAAGGTGCGCGCTGCAGCGGCGTGTCGATCCAGACGAGCATGCCCTGCTCGTCGCAGCGGTCGTAGAGGTAGTGCGTATGGGGCATCACGGCCGAGCGCAGCGCGTTGGCTCCGAGTTCCCGGATCTCCTGCAGGTCGTGGTCGTAGTCCGTCGGGCGGAGCGTTCCGCCCGAGATAGCGTTGTCGTGGTAGAGGGCGACTCCGTGCAGCCGGGTCAGGGCGCCGTTGAGAAGCACGCCTCCGGCCGGCGCCGTTTCGATGGTGCGGAATCCTGTGCGGACGCTTACGCAGTCGCTTCGGGAGCCGTCGTCGACGCGTACCGTTACCCGGTAGAGGTCGGGATGCTCGGGACTCCACAGCTGCGGCGAGGGAATCGAATAGGCGATGCGCAGCGGTTTGCCGTCGATCTTGGTCTGTACGCGTTTGGTCTGTACGCAGCGGCCGTCCGGCGCCGCGATGTCGAGGCTGACCGACGCCGAGGTCGCCTTTTTCGAAATCAGGTGGATCTCGATCTCGCCCTCGGCCTTCTCCGGAGTGGCCGTCTGCTGGTGCACGAGCACGCCGTCGGTGCCCAGATAGAGCGGCGAGATGGCGGTCTGGTCGGTGAGGATGAGCTCCGCCTCGCGGTAGAGTCCTCCGTAGAGGTTCATGTCGCAGGAGGTGGGCAGCACGTCGTTGCGCGAAGCGTTGCTCACCACCATGAGCAGGGCGTTGTCGGTGCCGAAGCGGAGCTTGTCGGTGATCTCGAAGGTGAAGGCCGCCGCACCGCCGCGGTGGCTTCCGGCATGGCTCCCGTTGACGAAGAGGTCGGCCACGCTCTGGGCGCCGTAGAAGCGGACGAAGATGCGCTTGCCGGCCCATTCGAGCGGAACGAACATGTTGTTGCGGTAGTTGCCCGTGGTTTCGAGCAGCACCCCTTCGCGGGCCGGGTCGGTGTTCCAGGTGTGGGGCAGCGTAACGTAGCGGCCGTTGTCGCTGTTGGTCTCCGACTTGAAGAAGAAGCGCCAGCCGTCGTTCAGAGGGTATGTTTCGCGGGCGCGGGCCGGCGCGAACGCCAGCAGCAGACCCAGCAACAGGTATCTTTTCATGGAGGATCCGATTTGGTTGTTTACGTGCAAAGATAGGTAGAATTCGTAATAAAATTCCTATCTTTACGCACATTATTTTCAGAATTCCGACTTTGAACATCATCGATCTGATCGTCTGTCTGGTACTCTTCGTCGCGGTGTGGAACGGCTGGCGGAAGGGGTTGGTCGTGCAGACGGGAGCGCTGGTCGCGCTGGTAGCCGGGTTGTGGCTCGCGTGGCACTACGGCCCGGTCGTGGGCGGGTGGCTGCGGCTCGACGCCTCGGTGCGGGCGCCGGGCGGATTCGTTGTCGTGCTGGTTGTCGTGCTGGTGGCGGTCGCCGTGGCCGGACGGATTTTGCGCGGGCTGTTCCGTTTCGTCGGATTCGGGTGGCTCGACACGGTGCTGGGCATCGTCGTCTCGGTATTCAAATACTTGCTTCTGTTGAGCGCGCTGTTCGTCGCCTTCGACCGGCTCAACGCCGATTATTCGATCGTCGGACGACGGACGATCGACACGTCGGTGAGCTACGGGCCCGTGATGCGGCTCTCGAAACGGGTCTTTCCTTTCGTGGAGCAGGTGAGCGGCCGGCTGCAGCAGCAGAAAGAGATACAGGAAACATAGATTCATGGAACGGACGTTTACAGGAACGGTAGTCCGCGCGACGGGCAGCTGGTTCGAGGTGCTTACCCTGGACGGAACGGTGCGTTGCCGTATCCGGGGCCGGCTGCGGCTGCGGGGCGTGCGGTCGACCAGCCCGGTGGTGGTCGGCGACCGCGTAACCTGCGAGAGCGATGCCGCCGGCGACCATGTGATCGCCGGGGTCGAACCGCGCCGCAACTACGTGATCCGCCGGGCGTCGAACCTCTCGAAAGAGTCGCACATCATCGCTGCCAACGTCGACCAGGCGCTGCTGCTGGCGACCTTGCGGCAGCCCGAAACGGCGCCCGAGTTCGTTGACCGCTTTCTGGTTACGTGCGAAGCCTACAAGGTGCCGGCCGTCATCCTGCTTTCGAAAGCCGACTTGCAGGAACCCGCCGCACTGGCGGAGTTCCGGGCCGTGTACGAGTCGGCCGGATACCGCGTGGTGGAGGTCTCGACCGCTACGGGCGAGGGTGTCGCCGAGGTGGAGGAGCTGTTGCGCGGGCGTACGACGCTGGTATCGGGCAATTCGGGTGTCGGGAAATCGACGCTCATCCGCACGATCGACCCGACGCTCGACATCCGCACGGGCGAGATCTCCGAGAGCCACGGCAAGGGCCGCCACACGACCACTTTCTCGACGATGTATCCTCTCAGCGGCGGCGGTGCGGTGATCGACACGCCGGGCATCAAGGGCTTCGGACTGATCGACATCGAAGGCGGCGAGCTGTGGCACTACTTCCCCGAGATGATGCGCATCGGACGCGACTGTCGCTTCTACAACTGCACCCACACCCACGAGCCGGGCTGCGCCGTAACGGAGGCCGTCGCGCGGGGCGAGATCGCACCGATGCGCTACGAGAGCTATCTGAAAATGTTGGACGACGATGACAAATACCGAAAATAGATCCCGGGCGTGGTACGAGGAGCGGATCGCCTGCCTCGCGGAGTTCATGACCGGGGAACGGGTCGACCTGTTCCGCCGCACCGTGGCCCGGCGTACGCGCTACATGACCGTGTTGGCCGAAAATACGTTCCATCCGCAGAACGCCGCGGCGCTGATCCGCCATTGCGAAGCGTTCGGCGTGCAGCGGATGCACACCGTCGAGACCTGCTGCGAATTTCGTCCGGCGGCCGCCGTCGTACGGGGCACCGACCGCTGGGTCGACCTCTGCCGCCATGCTTCGACGGCCGAGGCGTTGCGTGCGCTCAAGGCCGAGGGTTACCGCATCGTGGCGACGACGCCCCACCGTGAAGACACGACCCCCGAGACGTTCGACGTGGCCTGCGGCCCGTTCGCGCTGGTCTTCGGGACGGAGCACGCCGGGATCTCCGACGAGGTGATCGCCTCGGCCGACGAGTTCCTGCGCATACCCATGTGCGGCATGGTCGAGAGTCTCAATGTCTCGGCGTCGGCCGCGATTCTGATCTACATGCTCTCCGAGCGCGTGCGGGAGCAGGTCGCCGACTGGTGCATGACGCCGGAGCAGCAGACCGAGACCCTCTACCGCTGGATGTACCGGAGCGTCGCCGACGCCGCGCAGATTCTCGACCGGAGATTCGGCATTCAATAAACTTGTACCGGTAATTTTTTTGTTGCCATGAATATTCTTCGCAAACAATTCCTGTCCCATGTGGCGCAGACATCGCCCTCGCCGATGCTGGTGGAGGTGGCGCGCGCCGAGGGTTCGTTTTTCTATACGCCCGAGGGCAAGCGCTACTATGACCTGGTGGCCGGGGTTTCGGTGAGCAATGTCGGCCATGCCAATCCCGCCGTCGTGCGGGCCGTGCAGGAGCAGGCCGCGCGCTATATGCACGTGATGGTCTACGGCGAGCTCGTCGAGACGCCGCAGGTGGAGTACGCCGCGAAAATCGCGTCGCTGCTGCCCGGCGGACTGGAGAGCGTCTATTTCGTCAATTCGGGCGCCGAGGCGGTCGAGGGGGCGCTCAAGCTGGCCAAGCGGTTTACGGGCCGTACGGAACTGATCTCCATGCGTCGGGCCTACCACGGTTCGACGCACGGGGCGATGAGCATGATGGGCGCACCCGAGGGCGAGGAGTGGAAAAATGCTTTCCGGCCCCTGCTGCCCGACGTGCAGGCGATCGAATTCAACGATTTCGGCGAGTTGCAGCGCATTACCCGCCGTACGGCCTGCGTGCTGGCCGAGCCGGTGCAGGGCGAAGCGGGGGTGCGGCCTCCCGTGCCGGGCTATCTGGAGGCCCTTCGCAAGCGGTGCGACGAAGTAGGGGCGCTGCTGATTTTCGACGAAATACAAACGGGCATGGGCCGTACGGGCGAGCTGTTCGCCATGCAGAAATACGGCATCGTGCCCGACATCGTGTGTCTGGCCAAAGCTTTCGGCGGCGGCATGCCCTTGGGGGCTTTCGTCGCGCGGCACGAGATCATGGATACGTTGCAGGCCGACCCGGTGCTGGGCCACATTACCACTTTCGGCGGCCATCCGGTCTGCTGCGCGGCGGGACTGGCGGCGCTCGGTTACCTGCTGGAGCACGGAGTCGTCGGGGAGGTGGAGCGCAAGGGCGCCTTGTACGAAAAACTGCTGGGCGATCACCCCGCCGTGCGTGAAATACGCCGCTCGGGACTGCTGCTGGCCGTGGAGCTGGGGGCGTCGGAACCTCTGTACCGGATCATGGAGCTGTTCAAGGAAGCCGGCATCCTGAGCGACTGGTTCCTCTACTGCGACACGGCGTTCCGCATTTCGCCGCCGCTGACGATTACCGAAGAGGAGATTCGCGAAAGCGCCGCTCTGATCCGGGAATGCCTGGATGAATTAAAAATGAAAAATTAAGAATCTCTTTGCGGAAGCTGAGGGCCGGTCCGTTACTCCGCGAATGCTTTGAGTGCGGCGATTTCGTCGGCCCAACGCGATTCGTCGGGCGTTTCGAGGATCAGCGGAATGCCCTCGAAGCGGCGGTCGCGGGCGATGTAGCGGAAGCATTCCCAGCCGATCTCGCCGTCGCCCAGCGGGGCATGGCGGTCGATGCGGCTGCCGAGGGGCTTCATGGCGTCGTTGAGGTGCATGCCGCGCAGATATTGCAGGCCGACGACGCGGTCGAGCTCGGCGAACGTGGCGTCGCAGGCTGCGGCGGTGCGCAGGTCGTAGCCGGCGGCGAAGGCGTGGCAGGTGTCGATGCAGTAACCCACGCGCGACTTGTCCTCCACGCGCTCGATGATGTAGGCCAGGTGCTCGAAGCGGAACCCGAGGTTGGAACCCTGCCCGGCGGTGTTTTCGATGACGGCCGTAACGCCGCGGGTGCGGTCGAGCGCCCGGTTGATCGACGCGGCGATGCGGTCGAGGCTCTCCGTCTCGCCGATCTGCCTGAGGTGGCTCCCCGGGTGGAAGTTCAGCCGGTCGAGTCCCAGCTGCTCGCAGCGCCGCATCTCGTCGTCGAACGCCTCGCGCGACTTTTCGAGCCCCGCCTCTTCGGGGTGTCCGAGGTTGATGAGGTAGGAGTCGTGGGGCAGGATCTGCGCCGGGGCGTAGCCGTACACCTCGCAGGCGCGGCGGAACGCGTCGATCTCGGCCTGTGCGAGCGGCTTGCCCATCCATTGACGCTGGTTTTTGGTGAAAAGCGCCAGCGCCGTGGCCCCGATGGCATGCGCATTGCCGGGAGCGTGGAATACGCCGCCCGAAGCGCTTACGTGTGCTCCGAAGAACTTCATTTTTCCCTTTCGACTTTTCGACAAAGTTACGGATTCTCTGAATAATTTCATAAATTTGCATCCGAAATTCCATCCTGTATACGATTATGAAACTCCATTCGCTGCTTTTCCTTTTGCCGGCGCTCGCCGCGACGCTTCCTGCCGCGGCCCAGTTCTCCATCGACGAAGTGGATGCCCGGCAGGGGGATGTGAGATTCCGCGACCCGATCAAGTCGACGCCCGTCGACGTCGACTACTTCAACCGTGCCCGATACCGTGCCGAACGCGCCGCCATCCGCAAGGAGCGCAATACGCTGGAGCTGGGCGGCGGACTGCGCGGCGCCCTGACATCCTACAACGACTCGTGGGTGGCCGTGTCGGGCGGTGATAACTCCATCGCCATTGCGTCCAACCTCTTTCTGAACCATACCTACACCAAGCATCTCTTTACGCTCGAAACCAAGTTCGTCGCCAACTTCGGCTACAACCGCATGAAGGTCGAAACCGAAAACGAGGACGGCACGACATCGAGCGACGGCGTATGGTTCAAGAACCAGGACGAGTTCGACATTTCGGTGGCTCCGTCGTTCAAGATGTCCAAGAACTGGTCGTACGGAGCGATCGTCAAGTTCCGCAGCCAGTTCGCCAACGGTTATGTTTCGCGTACGCAGCAGCGCGAGACGGAACGCAAGAGCACCTTCATGGCGCCGGGCTATTTCGACGCTTCGCTGGGTATCACCTACAAATGTCCCAAACCGAAGTTCCCGATCGTGGTGAATATCTCGCCGATCGCCCTCAGCGCCGTCTTCGTGGAGAGCGGCCTGATCCGCGAAAATGTCTGGGACAAGAAACCCGGCTGGCAGACCTACGGTCTCTCGGGGCCCGACAAGACGTCGAAATACGAGGGCGGTTCTTCGATCCAGATCGACTTCGACCGCACGTTCGGCAAGTCGGAGTTCCTGCGCTACCGCACGATGTTCTACTCCTTCTACGGTTGGATCACCGACATCGGCCAGAACAACAAGATCCGCAAATACGGCGATTACGTGCATGCGATGGACGTGTGGACTGCCGGCGACCAGAACGTCAGCGAAAAACCCCAGCTGGCGATCCATCCTACCGTCCGCTGGACCAACACGATCGACATCAAAGCCACGAAATACCTCTCCACGACGCTGAGCTTCGAGCTCTACTATAATCGGGCACAGAATGTGGACGTGCAGACCAAGACGCTGCTGAGCGTCGGACTTTCGTATACCTTCAAGAACAAGTGATGTACAGCAACTCCAGACGAACGGTGCTTTTTCCGCTCCTGCTGGCCGCAGGAGTCGCCGCCGGTGCGGCGTTCGGAATCTACGTGGGACGCCATACGGCCGTGCCGCAGCTGTTCCGGCAGCCGGTGCCGTTCGACAACAAGCTCACGCAGACCCTCTCGCTGATCGAGAACCAGTATGTCGACCCGGTGTCGATGGATTCGCTCGCCGAGCATGTCATTCCGCTGCTGGTGCGCGAACTCGATCCCCATTCGGTCTATATTCCCGCGGAGGAGATGGCCGCCATGAACGAACCCCTCGAAGGGGAGTTCGACGGCATCGGCGTGGTGTTCAACATGGCGACCGATACGGTCATCGTGCTCAACGTCATTCCCAACGGCCCGAGCGACAAGGCCGGCATCAAGGCCGGCGACCGGATCATCGAGATCGACGATTCGCTGGTCGCCGGGTGCAAGATCCCGCAGAACCGGATCGTGCGCCGGCTGCGCGGCCCGCGCGGTACGACCGTACACCTGGGGCTGGAGCGGCAGGGTATTCCCGACCTGGTGCAGGTCGACGTCGTCCGCGGGGCGATTCCCATCCGGAGCATCGAATCGGCGTTCCGCATCAGCGGCACGACGGGATACATCAAGCTGGGGCAGTTCGCCCGTACGACCTCGCTGGAGTTCGCCCGGGCTCTTGCCCGGCTGCGGGCCGAGGGTGTCGACCGCCTGATCTTCGACCTGCGCGGCAATACCGGCGGATACCTCGATCAGGCGATCGCCGTGGCCAACCAGTTCCTGCACGAAGGAGAGCTGATCGTCTACACGGAGGATCGCGACAAACGCCGGATGCACGAATATGCCGACGGCTCGGGCGCGGTGCAGGACATGGAAGTGGTGGTGCTGATCGATGAGGGCAGTGCGTCGTCGAGCGAGATTCTCGCCGGAGCGATCCAGGACAACGACCGTGGAACGATCGTCGGCCGCCGCTCGTTCGGCAAGGGGTTGGTGCAGAAGCAGATCCCGTTCATCGACGGCTCGGCGCTGAGACTCACCACGGCGCGCTACTACACGCCGACGGGCCGCTCGATCCAGAAACCCTATACTGTGGGCGACGACGAGAGCTACGAAGCCGATCTCTGGAACCGTTACCGCAACAACGAATTTTTCTCGGCCGACAGCATTCATTTCGCCGATTCGCTGCGGTTCACGACGCCCGGCGGCAAGACGGTCTATGGCGGCGGCGGGATCATGCCCGACATCTTCATTCCGGCCGACACGACCGACATCACGCCCTACTTCGTCGAGGTCGCCGGCCGCAACATCCTCTATCGCTATACGATCGAGTACGCCGACCGGCACCGTGAAGCGCTCAATGCTGTGGAGACGGTCGAACAGCTGCAGGCGCTGCTCGACAGCGACAAACGGTTGGTCGACGACTTCATCCGCTATGCGGCCCGCAAGGGCGTGGCGCCGCGCTATGGCGACATCGCGCGCTCGCGGCGGCTGATCGAAGCGCAGCTGAAGGCCTACATCGGTCGCAACACGAAGCTGGAAGATACCGGTTTCTATGCCAATATTTATCCGGTGGACAACGCGATCGTGCGGGCCATCGAACTTTTAAATACTCCGAAAAACGATGATTAAGAAGCTGATAGGCATGCTTTTCGCCGCAGCGACCCTCGGTGTGATCGTCTTCACGGTGCTGGGCCGCGATCGTTACCGTTCGCTGATCGCCCGCCAGGGCGGCGAGGTGCCGCAGTTCGTGGGATCCCGACCCGTGCAGGAGCCGGAACCGGAGGCGGAGCCGTATGAAGAACCTGCCGGATCGACCTCCGGCATCACCTCGCCGGACGAGTATTTCGAGGAGGGCGACGACCTGCCGTCCGACCTCTTTGCGGACGACGACATCACGCTCTGAGCAACGCCTCGTAGAGGTCCGCGAGCCGGTGGCGCAGATGCTTCACGGCGTAGTGCTTGCGCGAGAGGAGCGTCGCCACGGGAATGCCCGTATCCTCGGAGAGCTCGCGGAACGTGAAACCCTCCATTTCAGTCAGATAGAAAATATCGCGCTGCGCTGCCGGCAACTCGTCGAGCGCCTTTTCGACCTCGCTCCAGACCAGCCGGCGCAGATACTCCATCTCGGGCGACGAGCAGTCGTCGGCCAGCAACGTCGTGATTTCATCGACCATGCCCTCCTCGTCGCGGAGGGCCGGCAGCGACTCTTCGCGGTGTTTGCGCCGGTGATCGATGATGCGGTTGCGGGCCGTGCGGAACAGCCAGGCCGCGACCTGCGCGACCGGGTTGATCGCGTCGGTCTGCACGAACCGCAGAAAAACCTCCTGCAATATATCTTCGGCTTCTTCGCGACTCGGCACCCGCCGGGCGATGAAGGCTCCCAGCCGGTGGCGGTATCTTTCGAAGATGTCGGTCGGGTTATTCTGCTTCTCCGGCATGGTCGGTCGGCTTTGCTTCGTTGCAGAGCGAACGCATGCGCCGGCGGATGAACTCGCGGCGCTCTTCGCGCGAGAGGCCGTGCATCGTTTCGTGCAGATGGCGGTGTTTGTCCCATTTGGAGAGATGTCCCATGTGGCCGAAAAACAGATGGGCGAGGGCCAGCAATCCCAGCATCTGCCAGTAGCCGACGGCTTTCCATCCGAATATCTCGGGGACAAGAGCGTTCCAGAGCCACATGGCGGCACCGCAGATGGCCGCCAGCACGGCGATACCTCCGATGAGGTGGAGGACGAATTTCAGATTGTGTTTCATAGCTTGTTGTTTTTCTGTGTTTTCGGGATTCGGAGCAAGTTTGCGGATGACGATCGCCATGTTGCGGCAGGAGCGTTCGCAGTGGCGGCAGCCGGCGCAGCGGTCGGCGTCGGCAACCTGCACGAAGCGGCCTTGTCCGTTGTCGGCCAGTCGGAGAACTCCGTGGCGGCATGCTTCGACACAGTGTCCGCAGCCGGTACAGCGATCGGTGCGGAGTACGATTTCGGTGTTTTTCATTTTCGATATGCGTTGTCTACTTAGGTAGACGATCGGCAGCGGCGATTATTTTAAAAAACGAACGCTCTCCGGGGGAAATCGGAGAGCGCGTTTTCATATCGGCCGTGAACGGCTGCTAATAATACTTGATCTCTTTGCCTTCGATGGCCGAAAGGATGTTGTTCGCGGCGGACGAGGCGCCGATGCGGAACAGATCGGTCGTGAGCCACTCCTTGCCGAGGATCTCCTCGACGATGGTGTAGTAGAGGGCGGCATCGTCGGCCGTGCGGACACCGCCGGCGGCTTTGAAGCCGACTTTGCGTCCCGTTTTGGCGTGGTAGTCGCGAATCGCCTCGCACATGACCAGTGCGGCTTCGGGCGTGGCAGCGACGTCGATCTTGCCGGTCGAAGTCTTGATGAAGTCGGCACCTGCGAACATCGACAGCAGCGACGCCTTGCGGATCAGCTCGGGCGTTTTCAGTGCACCCGACTCGATGATGACCTTCAGCACCACGTCGCGATCCATCTCCGAGCGGATCACCTCCACCTCGTTGGCGGCTTCGTTATACTCGCCTGTGAGCATGCGGCCCACGTTCAGTACGATGTCCACTTCGTCGGCGCCGTTCTCGATGGCCATGGCGACCTCCAGAGCCTTGACCTCCAGGAAAGTCTGCGCAGCGGGAAAACCTCCGGCGACCGACGTGATGCGCATCGGCGTGCCGTCGACGGCCAGCCCTACGGTCTCGACGAACGACGGATAGATGCAGATCGACGCCACGTTGGGGATATGGGGATATTTCCCGTAGAACTCGGCGGCCTTGCGTGCGAACTCCGTAACGGAGGTAACGGAGTCGTTGCACGAGAGGGTCGTGAGATCGATGGCCGAGTAACAGAACTTGTATACCTCGGCATTGTGGTTGCGTTCGGCGAGCTTGCGCAGGCGGGCAACGCGCTCGTCGACTTCGGCCGCACTCCAGGCGGGGGCATATTCATTCAGGAGGTTTGCGTATTCCATAAACAGGTTGTTTTTACAAAAATAGGAAAAATTTCATTTCGCGGAATCGTCGGAACGAATTTTTCTTCGGCATCTGCAAAAAAAGGGCCTCACTGCGAAAAAACAATATAAATAGGTATGAAAAAGGGGGCCCGCTCTCGTCGGGCCCCCTCGTTTTTGCGGCTGCGGATTAGCGCAGAGCTTTCAGATTGACGTCCTTGGCAGCTTTCTCGGCCAGAGCGGGGTTCTTGGCAACGGCGCTCTTGAGCTGAGCGTTGGCGGTGTTCAGATCGCCCTCTTTGGCAGCGATGACGGCGCGCAGGTAGTCGGCATCGGCCGAGTTGTCCTTGGCGATGGCTTTCTTGGCTGCGGGCAGGTCGTTGTTCATGACCGAAGCGACGGCGGCGTTGTAGCCCTCCAGCGTGTTGGCGGCAGCCTTGTAGTTGCCCTGAGCGGCGTCCAGAGCGGCCTTAGCCTCGGCGTCGGCCGACTGAGCGTACTTCTTGGCCTCGGCGGTGTTGCCGTTGGCGAGGTTGGCGAGCAGGAGGTTCTTGTTGAGGTCTTTCGACGAGTTGAGCTTGGCAGCCTTCTCGAACGACTTCAGAGCCTCGGCTTTCTGACCGGCTTTGGTCTGAGCGATACCCAGGTTGTTGTAGATGCGGGCGTCGTTGTACTTCTTGGCAGCGGCGGTCAGGATAGCGACCTGCTCGTTGGCGCCGTTGGCCAGCGTCTCGGCAGCGTAGAGGTATTCCTCGACGGTCAGGCGATAGCCGTTGCGGAAGGCGGTCATGATCTCGGCGTCG
>JAIDKM010000320.1 GCA_029051915.1 Alistipes sp.
TCGGCCGGCAGCAGTCCCTGCGCCGAGGCCACGCGGTTCTGCACGTTGACCACCGACATGTCGGGGTCGGTGCCCTGGCGGAAGTAGACGTTGATGGTGGCCGCCCCGGTGTTGGTGGCCGTGGAAGTCATGTACATCATGTTCTCCACGCCGTTCAACTGTTCTTCGAGGGGCGTGATGACGCTCTTCATCACCGTCTCGGCGTTGGCTCCCGTGTAAGTGGCGCTGACGCGCACGGTGGGCGGCGCGATGTCGGGGAACTGCTCGACGGGCAGGCGGCTCAGGCCGATGAGTCCGACGATGACGACGGCCACGGAGATGACGCCCGAGAGAATCGGACGGTCTATGAAGGTCTTGACGTTCATGGTTGCATGCTTGTTCGTAACAAATGTAATCATAAGTGGAACCGGACGGCGCGGTGTTTTGCGATCCGGTGGCGAATCGACCGAATTCGGGGGCGAACGACCGGGCTCTTCGGCCCTCTTCTTCTGAAAAAGGAAGTATCTTTGCATGGAGACAGTTCGAATCTGAAATAAAATCTTACGGATATGAAAGCGATTTTTACATTGGTTCTGGCAGGATTCCTCGGCTTGGCGGCACAAGCCCAAAACAACTCCGCATCTACCGGACACGTGAAGTCCGCCACGGCCGTCAGCCGCGTGCTGGGCGACGGCCGCAAGGTGGAGACCGTCGTGCTGGAGTACGACGCCCCGATCAGCAACCGGAGCCTGACGACCGGCAGCTACGAAGTCGAGGGCAAGGAGATCGTGCGCGTCTATGCCAATACGGCTCCCGAACGGGCCGAGAAAGGCACGAACGGGCAGTATGTCATCATCGAAGTGAAAGCCGAGGTGGATCTGAACGCGCAGCCCAAGCGGCCTACCGAAGCCGACATGGAGAAGAAGCGCGAGCGCGACCGGATGCAGGGCGGCCCCGGATTGCGGGCCGGCTGGAGCACGGGCGGCGACGACGAATATCCGGGCAACGCCACCGTCTACCAGATCGCGAACATCAGGACGGCGAAGGGCAAGACCTATGCGGCGAGCGCCGAGCCCGTCGAAACGACCGAAGAGATCTGCCTGGTGGCCGACGATTTCCG
>JAIDKM010000321.1 GCA_029051915.1 Alistipes sp.
CACCTATTCGCTGATCGACGGCTATGAATTCTCGGCCGAGGATCTGATCGGCAGCGAGAAGATGGAGGCGCTCCGCGAACTGATCCGCACCAAGCTCTGCGAGCAGTACGACGCTGCCGACGACCAGGAGCTCTCAGACCGCGGTTTCTTCCCCGAATATATCGACGTAACGAATAATTTCCGGGTAACGCCCCGAAGCCTGATTTTCCACTACAACCCCTACGAAATAGGTTGCTACGCCAACGGGGATATCGACATCGAGATCACCCGCGAGGAGCTGGAGGCTCTCTGACGGCTTTCCGTGCCGAGGGGCCGACCGCCTGCCATCCCTTTCCGGCCTGCCACTCGTCCTGCCGCCCTTTTACCGTCCGACAGCCCTCCTCTCCTCTCTCCGAAAACAAAAAAGCCCGGAATCCAAAAGGATCCGGACTTTTTTTCAACGGGAACCACCCCGTTGAAAACGAGGGTTAATCGGAGGTATTCGACCCCTCGGACGAGCACCGCCCTCGAAGTCTTAGTAACGGAAAACCCGTTACAACCTGCCGATTTCCTCAACCAACCTAAAACTACTAACCTAAATGAACCTTAAAACTTCGATGCAAAGATAAGGGGAAAAATCATTCCGCGCAAATTTTTATTAAATTTTTTTCATATTTTTTTGATAAAATTTAATATTGCCTGCCCGGGGATTGCTGCATCCGAAAACGCATTGCTCTGTTTTACAATCATTTCGACTCCGAAAGAATCCGTTCATGCTCGGCGATCTGTTCGTCCGAGAACCGACGTCCGATCACCCGGGCCGGTACGCCGCCGAGGATCGAATAGGGAGGAAAGCTCTTGGTAACGACGGCTCCGGCCGCCACGACCGTCCCGCGCGCGATGACGACGCCCTTGAGAACGGTTACGTTGCAGCCGATCCACACATCCTCGCCGATCTCCACGTCGAGATCGTTTTCCGGCAGCTTGTCGGGTCGCGGAAATCCGTTGATCGTCCGCCCGACCTGATCGAAACGGTGATCCCCGCCGATTACCGATACGTTCGGGCCGATGGCCGTATTGCTGCCGATGCGAATGCGGCTCAGATGGGCCAGCATGAACGCGCCGGGGCCAATGTAAACATTGTCGCCGAGCGATATGCGCTTGTAACTGAAACGGGACGACGCAGGGAAGAAAACCGCATTCGAGCCGCAAGCGGCGAAGAGCGGCCGCATCAGCAGACGGCCCACCGCCTCGCAGGCATGGGCCAGTTCGCGGCAGATTTTTCCGGGGAGAGCTGTAATTCGCATGATTTGCAAAAATTATTCGGTGGCAAGCACCCGCGCATAAACTTTCAGCAAGTCGGCCGTGATGACTTCGGGTTCGAAACGGGCGACATATTCGCGGCCCGCAGCGACCATACGGCGGCGCAACTCCTCGTCGGCAAGCACGCGGCGGATCGCATCGGCAAGCTGCTCGGGATCGTCGGGATCGACATAGATCGCATCCGGCCCTCCGGCTTCTTCGAGGCAGGAGCCTGTAGCTCCCACGGTCGGCACGCCGCAGCACGCCGCTTCGATCATCGGAATGCCGAAGCCCTCGAACCGCGACGGATAGACGAAGAGGTCGGCCATGCGGTAGAGGGCCGGCAGATCGGCGAATGCTACCCGGTCGCAGATATGCAGCCGTTCCGAAAGTCCGTGTTCGGCCGCGTAACGTTCCACGAGCGCTGTGTAGGGAGTGCGCCGGCCCACAGCTACGATATGGGGCGGCTCCGCCATCCGGGCCGCAGCCTGCACGACAAGGAGCAGATTCTTGCGTTCTTCGATGCTGCCTACCGAAAGGATGTAATGCCGGGGAAGCGCATATTTCGTTCGCACGGCCTGCATCGCAGCTTCCGGAACTTCGCGTTTGAATTGCTCGTCGCAACCCTGATATACTACGTCTATCTTCTCAGGCTCGATGCCGAAGTACGACACGATGTCGCGCTTGGTCGCTTCGCTGATGGCGATGACACGGTCGGCTTCCCGACAGGCCTTTCTATATTTATAGGCGTAAATCTTGCGGTCGATCCATTTGTAGTAAGCAGGGAAATGCAAAAATATCAGATCGTGGATCGTAACCACCGACTTCACGCCCGACTTATGCAGACCGAAAGGCAGCTCGCCCGCCAGACCGTGGAAAAGACGAACCTCGGACGGCAGCTCACGCCGGATACCGAACGTACGCCACAGCGATTTGCCCAAGCCGCGACGCGGCGGATCCGGAAAGAGGAATTCGATCCGATCCGTCCGGGGCAGCCGTTCGCGCAAATCGGCCCGTCCGGGATCGGGCGAGCAGAGCAGATAGCGGTTCTGCGGAGCAAAACGTGCCAACGCTTCGATCATCATGCGGCCATAGTTGCCCAAACCCGTGGCATTGTGCGTGATGCGCTTGGCATCGTAGGCGATCGTCAGAGGTTCATTCATCATAGAGTGCAAGATATTTTGCATAGAAACGTTCGTAGGAAAACTCTTCGTCGAAACGGCGTCGGGCCGCTTCGCCCATCGTGCGGCGTAGCTCCGCGTCATCCATAAGCCGGGCCAGCGCATCGGCCAGGGCTTCCTCGTCGCCAGGCGGCACCAGCAATCCGGTATGTCCGGCCTCGACGTATTCGGGCTGGGAGCCGTTGTCGGAAGCAACTACGGCACATCCTGCCTGCATCGCCTCGATGACGGTCAGGCTTCCCGCTTCGGCCACGACAGAGGGCTGCACGCAAACATCGGCCTGCGCAAGCAATGCCCCGACATGCTGCACGAACCCCAAAAATTCCACCCGCATTCCCGACGGCAGCCCGACAGCCTGCGCACGAAGCGCAGCAAGGTAACCGGCATCCGCAGCCGTGCCGGCGAAGAAGAGCGCGAAGCGTCGACCCTCCCCCATCCGTGCGCAGGCCCGAAGCAGGACGTCGCATCCTTTCTCGGGCACGAGCCGGCCGCAGAAAAGCAGAACCGGGACATCGGCCGCAATGCCGTAAACCGATCGCAGATCGGAGACCTGGCCTTCCGTGCGGGTTGCAGGCGAACTGTTGGGAATCACGGTAGTCCGGGTTCGGTCGAGCGAGGAGACGGACGAAAAAAATGTTCTTCGGGCCAATTCCGAGACGAACGCCACGCGATCGAGCCGGCGATACATCCACCGATGCAGCCACCCGCCCTTGCCTGGCCGGACAAGATGGCGCGTCAGCACGATCCTCGGCCGGACACCGAACAGCCGGGACAGAGCCCGTGCATAAAGTGCTGTGAAAGCATCCTTGAAGTGGTGAACATGAACGACATCGGGCCGATAACGGATCATCAGGCGAGCGAGCCGCACCGCCGAAAAGAGATCGAACGCTCCTTTGAGCGGCAGCCGGCGAAGCGGTGCTCCGATACCGGCCGTATGCTCCGCGATGCTCCGGCTGCGGCGCGCAACGAACACGACTCTCCGGTCGTCGGCCATGAGCCGGCGCGAAAGATCGGCGACGAACTGTTCGCCGCCGCCCCACGTCGCAGAGGCGAAGATCTGGAATATCGTTTTCTTATCCGACATAATTTACCGTATAAACTCAGCGATCCGACGAACAAAACTCTCTTTCCAGCGGACGACTCTTGCCACCGCAAGCACGAGCGACCGCAACGCACGACGACGGTTCATCCGGAAGAGAAGCCGCTGCGAAAAGGGAATGAAAGGCCGCAGCTCTCCGCGGTAACGGTCGTATCGGTCGGCCAGGTCGCATACCCAGGGATCGTCGCCGTTCCACGGATTGCGGTGTCCGGCGATATAAGCCAGATAGATACGCAGGTCGTTGAGCGTAGCGTAAAACTCAGGGCGGCCGCCGATCTGTGCCGAACGCGCAGCCAGCTCGCCCGCCATCGTCTCGCAGAAACTCCGGCAATAGGCGAAGCTGAAATGTCCGTGGCTGGCCGAACCGCTCCGCTGAAGATAACGGTAGCCCGAATAATCGATGAAACGCACACGGGGTTCCGCACAGGCGATCTGCACGTTGAGCATCATATCCTCCCACAGCGGCAGCGGATGATGCCGCAGCTCGCCGTCGAAAAAACGGCGATCGTAAAGTTTGGCACACAGACCGCCCCAGACCCGGCCGCTCAAGAGCGATTCGAAGAATTCGAGGCCCGTCATCCGGCAGGGCCGCGGCCCGCGCACGACTTTCTCCCGGGAAGCGGTTATGCGTTTGTAGTTGCAGCAGACGATATCGCAATCGGCAGCAGCCTCCACGAGCCGCTCCAACATGTCGGGCTCCCAGGTGTCATCGCCGTCGAGGAAGGCGATCCATTCGCCGCGGACTTCGCTCAGCGCCCGTTCGCGGGCACGAACGACACCCCGGTTTTCGGTGCGGATCGCCACGAAGCGCGGATCGGCGTCGGCATGGCGGCGAATCGTTTCCCAGGAGCCGTCGATCGAACCGTCGTCGATGACGATGGCTTCGAAGTCGCCGAATGTCTGCCGGACGACCGAATCGAGGCAGGCATCGAGGTACTCGCGGACGTTGTAAACCGGAATGATAACACTTACTTTGGGAAGCATGGGTTTCAGCGGATATAATTCATAATGGCGTCAGCGATACGTTCGCCGTCGAGTGCTGCGGAGATGATGCCGCCGGCATACCCGGCCCCCTCGCCCGAGGGAAAGAGTCCGGCGATGCGCGGGTGCATGAGGGTGGCGGGATCGCGAGGCACGCGCACGGGCGACGACGTACGCGACTCGACGCCCACGACCGCGGCATCGGCCGTAACGAAGCCCCGCATGCGACGCCCGAACGTAGCGATGCCGGCCCGCAAGGCATCGGCGATGAACGGTGGCATCCACCGGTCGAGCCGCGAGGGAACGATTCCCGGAATGTAGGAAGTAGCCGGAAGCGACGAACTCGCCCTACCGGCCACGAAGTCGGCGACGCGCTGCGCCGGAGCGACCTGACGGTCGCCGCCCTGCTGCCGCGCGAGCTCCTCGAACTGCTGCTGGAACTTCAGACCGGCCAACTCGCCCCACTCGGCCCGCAGGTGCGCGAAATCGTCGAGGCGCACCTCCGTTACGATGCCCGAATTGGCATAAGGCGAGGTGCGGCCGCTGGGCGACATGCCGTTGACGACCGACTGCGCAGCGTCGGTCATGGCCGGCACGATGAAACCTCCGGGGCACATGCAGAACGAATAGACGCCGCGACCCTGCTCCTGGCTGACGAGCGAATAAGCCGCCGCCGGGAGGTACTCGCCGCGCTGCTCGCAATGGTACTGGATCGAATCGATCAGCGCCTGCGGATGCTCGATGCGCACCCCCATCGCAAAAGGCTTGGCCACGAGCTCGACACCCCGGCGATGCAGCAGCTCGTAGATGTCGCGGGCCGAATGTCCGGTAGCCAGCACCACGGCGGCGCCTTCGATCGTTTCGTCGCCGCACCGAACGCCGAGGATCCGATCCTCCTTGATCAACAAGTCGGTAACGCGCCGTTCGAACAACACTTCGCCACCGGCGCCGACGATCGTGCGGCGGATATTCCGGATGATGCCCGGCAGTTTGTCGGTGCCGATATGGGGATGGGCCTCGTAAAGGATTTCGGGCCCCGCGCCGTGGAACACGAGCGTCTGCAACGCCTTGTTGTAGTCGCCGCGCTTCTTGCTGCGGGTGAAGAGCTTGCCGTCGGAGAACGTTCCGGCACCGCCCTCGCCGAAGGCATAGTTGGAATCGGGATCGACGCGGCCGTTGCGATTGATCTGCGCGATGTCGACCTTGCGGGCCGAGACGTCGCGGCCGCGCTCCAGCAAAACGGGCCGCAGTCCCAGCTCGATGAGCCGCAAGGCGGCGAAAAGTCCGGCGGGCCCGGCCCCGACGATAATCACGGGCGTGCGGCCCGCCACCGACGGATAGTCGAAATATACGGGAGCGGGTTCCGGTTCGCCGTCGACGTAGAGTTCCAGCGTGAGGTTGACTTTCGGCTGCCGCTGCCGTGCGTCGATCGACCGTTTGACGACCCGCACCAAGGCGATGTCGCGTTCGGCGATGCCCATGCGCCGGGCCGCGAGCGACGTATAGGTCTTCGCATCGGCCGCCTCGCGGGGCGTGAGCGTGAGGGTCAGTTGCTGCGGCATGGGTCAATGTGCTTCGAGCCAGTTATTGCCGACGCCGTAGTCGACCGCGAGGCGCACCTTGAGCGCGGCGGCATGCTCCATGCTTTCGGTAACGATGCGGGCCACCTGCTCCTGCTCGGAGCGGAGCGTATCGACGACCAGTTCGTCATGAACCTGCAAGATCACTTGCGAACGGATGCCCTCGGCGGCGAAACGCCGGTGCACCTCGATCATGGCGATCTTCATGATGTCGGCCGCCGAGCCTTGAATCGGCGCGTTGACGGCGTTGCGTTCGGCCAGACCGCGCGCCACGGCATTCTGCGACGCGATGTCGTTGAGATAGCGGCGGCGGCCGAAGATCGTCGAGACGAAGCCGTCCTCCTTGGCCTTCTCCACGACACGCTCCATGTACTCCCGCACGTGGGGATAAGAAACGAAGTAACCGTCGATCAATTCCCGGGCCTCCTTGCGGGGGATTTCGAGCCGCTGGCTCAGTCCGAAAGCCGAGATGCCGTAGATGATGCCGAAATTGGCCGTCTTGGCGCGGCGTCGCTCCTCGTCCGTTACCTCCGACAAAGGTTTGTTGAAAAGCCGGGCGGCCGTGGCGGCATGGATGTCTTCGCCATGCTCGAAAGCGGCGATCAGCGACTCGTCGCCCGAGAGGTGGGCCATCAACCGCAGCTCGACCTGGCTATAGTCGGCCGAGAGCAGCACGTGGTCGTCGTCCGAGGGGATGAAAGCCATGCGGATGCGGCGGCCCATCTCCTCGCGGACGGGGATATTCTGCAAGTTGGGATTGGCCGACGACAAACGCCCGGTGGCGGTAACGGCCTGATTGAACGAAGTATGTATGCGCCCCGTGGCCCGGTTGACCAACTGGGGCAGGGCCTCGACATAGGTCGAAAGCAACTTCTTGACGCCGCGGTATTCGAGGATCATATCCACGATCCGGTGCTTGTGTGCGAACGACTGAAGGTACTCCTCGTCGGTGCAGAACTGCTTGGTGCGGGTCATCTTGGGTTTCTCGGCGATGCGCATCTTGCCGAACAGCACCTCGCCCAGCTGACGGGCGGAGTTGATGTTGAGCGACGCTTCGCCCGCCTCGGTGCGGATCGCAGCCTCCAGTTCGGCGAGCTTCCGGCTCAGCTCGACGCTGTATTGCGCCAGGGCCGCAGTATCGACCCGCACGCCGGCCATCTCGATATCGGCCAGCACCTCGATCATCGGCTCCTCGATCTCGAAATAGAGGTGCTGCAACCCCATCTCCTCGACCATCGGATAAAGCGCCTGCTTGAGCTGCAACGTTACGTCGGCGTCCTCGGCAGCATACTCCTTGACCCGCTCCAGGTTGACCAAATCCATCGTCAATTGTTTCGAACCCTTGCCGATGAGCGTTTCGATCTCGATCGGCCGGTAGTTGAGGTAACGCTCCGAGAGAGCGTTCATGCCGTGCCGCGACTCGGGATCGAGCAGGTAGTGGAGGATCATGGTGTCGTACTTGCGGCCGCGGACGACGATGCCCAGGCGTCGCAACACCATCCAGTCGAACTTGATGTTCTGGCCGATCTTGGCGATCTTTTCGTCCTCGAACAAGGGCTTGACGATGGCGGCGAGCTCGGCCGTATTCTCCTCGCGGAACGGAACGTACCACGCCTCGAAAGGCTTCACGGCCAACGAGAGGCCCACGATCCGGTCGTTGAAGATGTCGAGACCCGTGGTCTCGGTGTCGAAACAGAATTCAGGATATTTTGCCACCTCGGCGACCACCTCGCGCAGCTGCCCGGGCGTCTCGACGAGCGTATAGGTATGGGGCGTGTCGGCGGCCGTGCGGAACTGCGGGATCTCGGGTTCGGCGACCGCGGACAGGGACTCCTCGGCCGCCGCAGGAACTGCGGGAGCCGCTTCGGCCGGAGCGGCGAAGAGGTCGCCCTGTCCGGCGAGCGACGCCTTTTTGGCTGCGGCGGACTTGGCGCGCGCCATTTCGGCCAGCTGCCGCTGCGCCTCCTGTCGGGGAGCATCGGAAAGGGGTTCGGCGGGTGCCACGTTGGTCGGATCGTTCAGAAAGAGCTTGAAATCCAACTCGGCGAAGAGAGCCCGCAAGTCGTCGATATGGGGCTCGCAGACCGTGAGATCCTCCTCGCGGAACTCGATCGGCACGTCCAGGCAAATCGTAGTCAGTTTTTTGGCCAGCCGCAGGTTATCGGCCCAGCCGGCGATCTTCTCGCCCTGCTTGCCGGGGATCTTCTCCACGTTGGCGAGGATCGTTTCCACGGGCCCCCACTCCTGTACCAGCTTGCAGGCGCTTTTTTCGCCGATGCCCGGCACGCCCGGAATGTTGTCCGACGCATCGCCCCACAGAGCCAGGATGTCGCGCACGAGCACGGGATCGTCGATGCCGTATTTTTCGCGGATGGCTTCGCGGTCGACGATCTCGATACCGTCGCTGCCCTTCTGCTTGTAGATCTTGCAGTTGTCGCGCACGAGCTGTCCGTAGTCCTTGTCGGGCGTTACCATGAAGACGTCGTAACCGGCATCGGCGCCCTTCTGCGAGAGGGTGCCGATCACGTCGTCAGCCTCGTAGCCGACGACCTCCAGAATGGGAATGCACATGGCTTCCAGCACCCGCTTGACGTAGGGCACCGAAAGAATGATATCCTCGGGCGTAGCGCTCCGGTTGGCCTTGTATTCGGAGTAGATATCGCGGCGGAAGCTGCCCCCTTTGGGATCGAACGCCACGCCCAGCAAGTCGGGCTGCTCGCGCTTGAGGATGTCGCGCAGGAACTTCACGAAGCCGAAGACCACGGAAGTATTCATGCCTGCATGGTTGCGCATCGGGCGCCCCAGAAAGGCGTAGTAATACTTGAACATCAACGCATAGGCGTCGACAAGAAAGAGTTTTTTCATGACTCGGATTATCTTTGCGGCAAGGGCTGATTGTCCTCGGCGAACCATTCGGCAAAGGAGGTGGCGGTCTCGTGCAGACGCAGCGACCAGAGCACCACACCCTGCGGCAGGCGGGCCGCAATGCGCCGGGCGAAGTCGTCGAGCATGTTCTCGCACGTAGGTTGATAATCGACCTCAACGAGGTTGCCGAACTGCCGGGCGAGGGTTTCGCGCAAGGTCTCGTTTCCGGGTACGGCACGAAGGACAAGGGCGTGGTCGAGTCGGGCGACGATCTCCTCGTTGACGATGCGCTTCAGAAGGCCGAAATCCATCACCATGCCGCATTTGGGATCGCCCTCCGCCTTCGACGGGCGCCCCTTGACCGTTACGAACAGGCGGTAGGAGTGTCCGTGGATCTCGCGGCAGGGGCCGTCGTAGCCGTCGAGTGCATGCGCCGCCTCGAACGAAAATTCTTTGGTCAGTCTGATTATTGCCATGATACAAAGATACGAAGAATTTCGGATAAAGTAAGGTTATGGGGAGGAATAAGGTTAAGTATTTGAGAGGCAGAAATGTTACCCGTTGATTCTCGTCGAGTTGCGAAAAGGCTGAAACGCAGGATTTCGAGGAGTTGAGCGAGGTTTTCGTTACTTATCCGCTGCCTTTTTCGGATCGGTAAGGAGGTCGCCAAAACCTTGTTTTCGCTCTTGGAAAACAGGTCTGCTATTGCAGGAGAATAAGTTTTCTCGCAAGAGTTCACGACAAAGGTAGTCGTTTTACTCGGAGTTTTGCGAAAAGACGGCTCCGGAGGTGATGGCATAGTATCTTATTCTATGTTCCGCTTTGTTTTTCACGGCTTCAAATAACTCTATATCAGTTAATTTTGTAAACGATTGATAGAGTTATGAATCAAGAGGATGTAAAGGTTGCGTTCTACCTCAAAA
>JAIDKM010000322.1 GCA_029051915.1 Alistipes sp.
ATGTCGTGGCCGTGGCCGCTCAACATCCGGGCCAGATGGCTGCCCATCTCGCCCGCACCCGCTATCACGATTTTCATCTCTTTTTCTCTTCCTTTTCGCCCGCCGGCCGCTTTCGGGTTCCGGTGCGGGCCGCACTTTTGCAAATTACCACACAAATGTATATATTTGTCTCCGATAAGCCAAAATTTCAGCTCCGAAAAATTCTCTTCGCTTATGCCGGGTTGGTCGGTCGTCATTCTCTGCACTCTCGTCGCCGTGGGGTTCTTCGTCGTCGGTATGTCGTTGACTTTGTTGTTCAAAGGGCACCACATCGATTCCGAGATCTCTACCAACCGGAACATGCAGCGGCTCGGCATCCGTTGCGCCGTGCAGGAGACTCGCGAGGCCGACGGCTCCGCCGACTGCGCTCCGGGCGATCCGCTCGCCGGGTGCGGCGGCAATTGCTCTTCTTGCGACATCAGGCACGAATAGACCGGTTCTGAAAAGTCCCGCTTCTCCGGAATTCTTCATTCCCATGTGCGCCTTTCCCCTCCTCCCTGCTTCTTCCCGGAATTCTTAATTCTTCATTCTTCATTTTTCTTTTCTCCCCTCCTCCCTGCTTTTCCCCCGAATTCTTAATTTTTCATTTTTAATTCCGTGGGGTTTGTTTTTCCGCTCGCCTTGCGTTATCTTTGTCTTCCCAAATTCTCTCTTTATGAATGTCAGTTCTTTGCTCCGGCCGATGGGTTCGTGGGCGTGGTGGCGATCGTGGTTCTTGATTTTCTTGGGTTGTTCGATCATGGGTTCCGGTTTCGTGCTCTTCATCAACCCCTATAATTTCGTGCCGGGCGGCGTCTACGGCATGGGCATCGTCTTGCATAACATCTTCCCTTCGGTCCAGGTCGGTACGTTCGGGTATATGTTCGACGTGCCGCTCATGATTACCGCTTTGTTGATCTTCGGAGGACAGTTCGGGGCCCGCACCGTCATCGCGGCACTCTATACGCCCGGTTTTATGAATATCCTCACACGGTTGGTCTACCCCGATGCGCAGGCCGTCGAGTCGCTCGATCCCGCTTTGTTGTTGGGCGGACACCTCGACCTCTCCAACGATCTCTTGCTCACTTGTATCATGGGGGCCGTGCTCGTGGGCGTCGGCCAGGGACTCGTCGTGCGGCAGCAGGCCACTACGGGGGGCACCGATATCGTCGGCATGCTTCTGCAGAAGTTCGCCGGCATCAAGTTTTCCACCGGTATCTTCCTCGCCGACGGCTTCGTCGTCTTGTCGGGTCTGGTCGTCATCGGCTTCGGCGTCGGTACGCACGGGGCTTCGGCCAGCGGGTGGACGCTCACGCTCTATTCTCTGTTGATGATCTACGCTTCTTCGCGCGTCGTGGCTTACATGCTCGACGGCGCTTCGTACGATAAATTGTTGTTCATCATCAGCGACCACCACGAGCGGCTCAAGTCGTTCATCATCGAGGATCTCGACCGCAGCGCTACTTATATCAAGTCGCGGGGCATGTACACCGATTCCGTTCGGGAGATGATCTTTTTGGTCGTCAGCCGCAAGGAGGTGCGGCAGGTGCAGCATAAGATCAGGGAGATCGATCCGCGGGCTTTCGTCGTCGTAACGGATGCTTACGAGACTTTCGGCGAGGGTTTCAAGCAGTTCCCCGACAAGAACGAGATCCAGGCAGAATAGCTTCGTTTTTAATTACATGCAGCTTTGAATGCGAATTTGAATACTTTGCGTCCCCTTTCGGGCAGCGGCCGCAAACTCTTCATCGAGACCTACGGGTGCCAGATGAACGTCGGCGACTCCGAGATCGTCGTCTCGGTCATGCAGCAGGAGGGGTATACCTATACCGGGCGGGCGGAGGAGGCCGACATCATCCTCATCAATACTTGTTCCATCCGCGACAACGCCGAGCAGCGTATCTGGGGGCGTCTGGCCGAGATGCGGAGGTTGAAAAAGTCGCGGCCTTCCCTTTTGATCGGGGTCATCGGGTGCATGGCCGAGCGCTTGAAGGAGCGGCTCACCGAGGGGCCCGCAGGGGTCGACATCGTCGCCGGGCCCGATGCTTACCGCGATCTGCCGCGGCTCGTCCGCGAGGCCGAGGCGGGCGGCAAGGGCGTCAATACGCTCCTCTCTTCGGAGGAGACCTACGCCGAGATCGCTCCCGTGCGGCTCGACCGCAACGGCGTCAGCGCCTTCGTCTCCATCATGCGGGGTTGCAACAACTTCTGTTCTTATTGCGTCGTGCCTTATACGCGGGGCCGCGAG
Organism: Alistipes sp.; assembly: GCA_029051915.1. Classification (GTDB taxonomy): domain Bacteria; phylum Bacteroidota; class Bacteroidia; order Bacteroidales; family Rikenellaceae; genus Alistipes. The sequence goes on from JAIDKM010000322.1 coordinate 2,267, forward strand.
CGGAGCCGCGATCCTCAGACCATCCTCTCCGAGGTGCGGTCGCTCTTCGACAACGGTTACCGCGAGGTTACGCTCCTCGGCCAGAACGTCAATTCCTATCGCTTCGGCGACGTCGACTTCCCCGAGCTCGTGCGGCTCACAGCGGAGGTTTCGCCTCTCTTGCGCGTGCGGTTCGCCACTTCGCATCCCAAGGACATGAGCGATCGGTTGTTGGAGGTCATGGCTTCTTCGCCCAATGTCTGCCGGTCGATCCATCTGCCCGCCCAGTCGGGCGCTTCGTCCATGCTCGAACGCATGAACCGGAAGTATACGCGCGAATGGTACCTCGACCGCATCGCCGCCATCCGGCGTTATTTGCCCGACTGCGGCATCACCACCGACTTGATCGCCGGTTTTTCGGGCGAGACCGAGGAGGAGCACGCCCAGACCCTTTCGCTCATGCGCGAGGTCGGTTACGACTTCGCTTTCATGTTCAAGTATTCCGAGCGGCCCGGGACGTTCGCTTCGAAGCATCTGCCCGACGACGTTCCCGACGAGGTCAAGTCGCGGCGCTTGCAGGAGATCATCGCCTTGCAGAACGAGCTCGGGCGCCAAAGTTACTTGCGCGACGTCGGCCAGGAGTTCGAGGTCTTGGTCGAGGGGGTCTCCAAACGCAATCCCGACCAGCTCTCGGGGCGTACTTCGCAGAATAAGGTCGTCGTCTTCGACCGCGGTGCGCACGCCGTCGGCGACTACGTCCGCGTCCGCATTACCGGCTGCACCTCGGCCACGTTGTTCGGAGAAGAAATAAAATCAGAAAATTAAATATTCAGTTATGCGATTCGACGAACTCGACTTGGAGGATGAAATCCTCGATGGTCTCTACGATATGAATTTCAGCGAGATGACGCCCGTGCAGGAGCACACCATTCCCGTCATCTTGGAGGGGCGCGACATCATCGGCTGCGCCCAGACCGGCACCGGCAAGACCGCTGCCTATACCTTGCCTCTGCTCAACCGGCTCTTGATCGAGGGCAACCCCGACAACGTCATCAAGTCGGTCATCATCGTGCCTACGCGCGAGCTCGCACAGCAGATCGACCAGCAGTTCCAGGGTTTTTCTTATTACTTGCCCGTTTCTACGACCGTCGTCTACGGCGGCGGCGACGGCAAGGGGTGGGACGTGCAGAAGCGGGGCATGCTCTTGGGTTCGGATGTCGTCATCGCCACTCCCGGGCGCATGATCTCCCATTTGCAGAACAGCGGCATCGACCTCTCGCACGTCGAGTGCCTGATTCTCGACGAGGCCGACCGCATGCTCGACATGGGTTTCAGCGACGACATCATGAAGATCGTCTCCTACATGCCTAAGGAGCGGCAGACCATCATGTTTTCGGCTACGTTGCCTCCTAAGATC
>JAIDKM010000323.1 GCA_029051915.1 Alistipes sp.
TTCCTCGCCCAGTCGGGCATCTGTTCGCGGCGCGAGGCCGACGACTTCATCACCGCCGGGCTCGTCTCCGTCAACGGACGGATCATCACCGAGTTGGGTACCAAGGTCTCTCCTTCCGACGAAGTGAAGTTCAACGACAGCCGCGTCGAGGGGGAAAAGAAGGTCTACCTGGTTCTCAACAAGCCTAAGGGCTACGTTACGTCGCTCGACGATCCCCATGCCGGCAAGCTCGTCTCGGAGCTCGTCGCCGGGGCTTGCCAGGAGCGCATCTATCCCGTCGGGCGGCTCGATAAGAACAGCCTCGGTTTGTTGCTGTTCACCAACGACGGCGACCTCACCAAGCAGCTCACGCATCCTTCCTACCTCAAGAAGAAGATCTACCAGGTGGCGCTCGACAAGCCCCTCACTCGCGCCGACATGGATCGCATCGCCGAGGGCATCACGTTGGAGGACGGCGAGATCTTCGCCGACGAGATTTCTTACGTCAAGGAGAACAAGCAGGAGGTCGGCATCGAGATCCACTCCGGCCGCAACCGCATCGTGCGGCGTATCTTCGAGTTCCTCGGGTATACCGTTACCAAGCTCGACCGCGTCTACTACGCCGGGCTCACCAAGAAGAACCTCAAGCGCGGTGCCTGGCGCTTCCTCACCCGCGAGGAGGTCGAGCGGCTCAAGTCCGGCCGTTACGAGTAGTTTCTTCTACGATACGATTTCGCCCCGGGTCTTTCACGATCCGGGGCGAATTCATTGTGGGGCGAATCTTCAGTGCGTCGCCTGCCACCACTCGGTTTGTCGGTTCTCCGTTACGTAGCGCGTCGCCGGGGCGCTGCACGTTACTCCCGAATAGTATTCGATCGGTATCAGCGTGCGGGGCGAGTAGGCAGAATAGAACGACGGCGTGTGGAGGCGGCATTCCGGCGGAAACGTTCGGTCGAATTGTTCGCGGAACAGGTCGAGGGCTCCCGCGTCGGTCGTTATTTGTTCTGCATATTGCAGAAAGTCATAGAACAGGTGGTTGCTCAGTCCTTCGTAGTGTTGCAGCCGCGTCGGGTCGCTCGTCTCCGAGGCCGTCGCGAAGAGTTGCCGCGCTGCTTCGGCCAGTGTTTCCAGTTGGCTGCAGTCTGTCAGCGCTATGCAGCCCGATGCGTAGACCGGGTCGTATTCGTTCAGATAGTAGCCATAGTATTTCTCGCATAGCAGTTGCAGCCGGTCGGGCAGCGACGCCGATTCACGGAAAACCGACGGAATCACGTATTGGTAGGGAAATCCGTCTCCCATCACTTCGCAGGGCGAGGCTACAATGTAG
>JAIDKM010000324.1 GCA_029051915.1 Alistipes sp.
CTGTTCCAATGCGGAAAAAGGTGCCAGGTGGTGGAGTCCGTCCATTCGGAACGATACATATAATAAATGTCCTTGGGGAATCCGCACAAGTCGACGATACCGAAATACGACGACCGCGAAGGCCACGAATAGGGCGTGGGTTCGCCCAGGTAGTCGAATCCTGTCCAGATGAACGTTCCGGCCATCCAGTCGCGGTCGCGCACGGCGATCCAACTATCCTCATGACGATCGCCCCACGATACGCACGAGTTATCGTAAGCCGAACACTGGTGGTGCGGAGTCTCATAAACCGTCCGCCAGTCGGTCGGCAGAGGCGCCGGCTCGGACGACGGATGCAGATAGACACCGCGACTCTGTACCGACGACACGGTCTCCGAACCGAGCAACGGTTTTCCGGGATACCACTTGCGGGCGGCATCGTAGAGCGACGTATGGTAGTTGAATCCGTAGATGTCGAGCGCCCCGGAACGCAGCAAGTTGTTCGACGGCCGCACCTCGTTGCAACCGGCCGTAACGGGACGCGTCGGATCGAGCTTCTTCACCAACGAAACCATGTGATGCGTAAGGAGCATGCTCGGATTGACCCCCTCGGCCGTGGCCTGCGGCAGATCGCTCAGAAAGTTCATCAACAGGTTGGCCTGCTCGGCCGAGAGATTCCCCGGATCGTCGTCCGAAGCGTTCCACTGCTCGAGGATCTCGTTCCCGACCGACCACATCACGATCGAGGGATGGTTGCGGTCGCGGCGCACGAAATCCTCCACGTCGCGCACATGCCACTCGTCGAAGAAACGCGAGTAATCGTACTGCGTCTTCCGACGGCGCCACATGTCCAGCGCCTCGTCCATGACGAGGAAGCCCATGCTGTCGCACAGATCGAGGACTTCGGGCGCGGGCGGGTTGTGCGACGTGCGGATGGCGTTGCAGCCCATCGCCTGCAGAATCTGCAGCTGCCGCTCGGCAGCCCGGCGGTGCATGGCCGAACCCAGCGCCCCCAAGTCGTGGTGCATGCAAACACCACGCAACTTCATCCGGCGACCGTTGAGCGAGAATCCCTCGTCGGCCGAAAAAGCGAACGTACGGATGCCGAAGCGGGTTGCGAGGTCGTCGAGCAACCTCCCATCGCACCAAATGCGACTCTGCAACGTGTAGAGCACGGGGTGTTCGGTGTCCCACAACTCGGGATTTCCGACCTGCAACGTCGAAACGACGACCACCGTATCGCTCGCCTGTGCGGAGAGAGGTTCGCTGACCGACGCGACGCACCGGCCCGCAGCATCGAGAATGCGGCTTTCGAGCCGAGCATCGACGAAAGCAACCGTTCCGTCGTTCGCGACCGTGGTCTCGACCCGCACGAGCGCCTCGTCGGCCGAAACCTCGGGAGTAGAGACATAGATGCCGTTATAGGCCGCATGCAACGGCGCGAACTCCACGATGCGGACATTGCGGTAGATGCCGCAGCCGGCATACCAACGCGAATTGGGCTGATCGGCATTGTCGCATCGCACAGCGATGACATTTCTGTGTCCCGACGGTGCAAGATGCGGAGTCAAGTCGTAGGAAAACGACGAATAACCGTAAGGACGCGTGCCGAGCGGTGTACCGTTGATGTAGACCGTGCTGTTCATGAATACGCCGTCGAACTCGACGTAGAGCCGGCGACCGGCGGCGACACCTTTCGGAGTCGCGAACTCCTTGCGGTACCACCCCACCCCGCCGGGCAGCGCTCCGCCGCCGGGAGTCGAGGGATTGTCCTTCGAAAAATCGCCCTCCACGGCCCAGTCGTGCGGCAGGTGGAGCTGGCGCCATGCGCTGTCGTCGAAATCGACGGCGGCATACGAAGCATCGTCGCCGAGCGCGAAACGCCAGTCGAAATTGAAATCCTCCGTACGACGTCCGTCGTCGGCGCCGCATGCGCAGAGCGTACCGAGCAGAACGACGAAGAAAAGAATACGTCTCATCGGGCGTGCTATTTAACCTCTATTTTCACTGCGGCGGCAGCCTCAGAAGAGTTGCCGACATATACGGTATAGGTGCCCTTTTCGATGCACCACGAACCGGTCGCCTCGTTCCAATAAGCCAGATCGGCGATCGGGAACGAGAGTTCCACACGCCGCGTCTCGCCCGGGGCGAACGACTCCTTGACGAAAGCCTTCAACTCACGGGGAGCACGCTTCACGGCACTCTTAGGCTTACCGACATAGAGCTGCACGACCTCCTTGCCCTCGACGGCACCGGTGTTCGTAACCTCGATGCCGACACGCACGGTATCGTCTTCGCTGTATACCTTTGCGTCGGCCGCAGGTTTGCCGAACGCAAACGAAGTGTAGGAGAGGCCGTAGCCGAACGGATATTTGGCCCGGATCTTCCTGGCGGCAAGCCAGCGGTAGCCGACCAGAATGTCATCCTTGTATTCGACCCGATCGTCGACACCGGGATAAGACACCTCGCCGAAAGCATGGGCCGAACAATCGTCCAGCCGGGCGTAGAACGAGACGGGCAACTTGCCGCTCGGGCATACTTCGCCCGACAATACGTCGACCAAAGCGTGGCCGGCCTCCGAGCCGAGATACCAACCCTGCACGACGGCGCGGGCATCGACATCCCAATCGGTCTGCACGGCGTTGCCCGAGATAAGCGTTACTATGATATTGGGATTCGCCTTGCGCAATGCGGCGAGCAACTCCTCCTGCCCGAAGGGCAACGAATAAGTATCGCGGTCGCCGTCCTCGCAATCCTGGCGGTGATTCTTGTTCAGACCGCCGAAGAAGAGCACGACATCGGCGTTACGGGCAGCCTCGACGGCTTCGCGGCGCAACTGCTCGGCATCCGACCCAGGCTCGACGACCCGCCCGTAGTGCGGAGCTCCGGCCTCGTAGCCCAAGACATAGGAGACATTCTCCTTGCCGTAATACTCCTCGACGGCCTGCAAGGGCGACACTTCGCGCCACGGCTTGAGCTCCGAAGAACCGCCGCCGCGACACATCGAACGGGTGGCGTTGTCGCCCACGACGAGAATTCGCCCGGCCGACTCCCGACGCAAGGGCAGGATGCCGTCGTTCTTCAACAGCACGATACCCTCCTGTGCCACGCGACGGCCGACGGCAGCGTGCTCCTCCGTGCCGAACGAACCCCACGGACGATCGGGCGACATGACGGTACGGAAGATCAGGCGCAAGACACGGCGGGCCTTATCGTCGAGCTCTTTCATCTCGGCCCGGCCCTCGCGCAAAGCGGCCAGATAAGGCTGGGCGAGGTAGTAATTCTCGTAAGCGTTCGTCAGCGAGTAGGTCAGACCGTCGGAGCCCGTACCCATTTCGATGTCGAGGCCGTTGGCAGCCGCTTCGTCGGTGGAATGGCAACCGCTCCAATCGGTAATCACAGCACCGTCGAAAGCCCAGTCGCCTTTCAGAATATCCTGCAACAACACCTTGTTATGGCAGCAATACTGCCCGCGATACTTGTTATAGGCGCCCATGATCGACCATGCTCCGCCGTCGACCATAGCGGCACGGAATGCCGGCAGGTAGATCTCGCGCAATGCTCGGTCGGAGACCTCGACATCGACATTCATGCGGCGTGTCTCCTGGTTGTTGAGCGCATAGTGCTTGACGCATACGGCGATGCCGTTCGTCTGGGCCTGCCGAACGTAGGGAACGACGAGTTTCGACGCCAATACGGGGTCTTCGCCCATATACTCGAAGTTGCGGCCGTTCATCGGCGTACGACAGATGTTGACGCCCGGGCCGAGCAACACATCCTTCTTGCGGAAACGCGCCTCCTCGCCCACGGCCTTGCCGTAGATGGCCGACATTTCGGGGTTCCACGTTGCCGCCAGGCAGGTCAGTGCAGGAAAAGCCGTGCAGGAATCGTTCATCCAACCGGCATAGCCCCAATCGTCCCAGTTGATCTCGGCACGCACCCCGTGAGGGCCGTCGCTCATCCATAACTCGGGAATACCCAGACGCGGCACGCCCTTGATCGAGAATTTCGACTGCGCGTGGCACAAGGCGACCTTCTCTTCCAAGGTCAAGCGAGCGAGCGCATCCTCGACACGCTCCTCGACGGGAGCTGTCAAATCGAGATATACAGGAGTCTGCGACCGGCCGACACATACGGCGCACAGCGCAGCAAACAAGAACAAAGTTCGTTTCATAGTTTCAAGATTTTCGTTTTACTTCGTGCGGAAAATCAACTCCGAACCGTCGTAACGGCCCGCGAACTCGCGGACTCCGGACGGCGACACGATGCGTACGGCCACGGGACGCTCGGCGATCATGCCGTCGAAGCTGCCCGTACGCACACCGATCGAGAACGTACCGGAGGCTTCGTCCCAACGCATCGGAATGCGGCTGTAAGCACCCTTTTCGTAGTTGTAATTGATACCCTCGTCCTCGTAGAGCGAAAACTCGGCGTCGGAGCCCGTATAGACGCACACGGTCAGCGCCCCGTCTTGCTCCTGCGACGTGTACTCGATGTCGCGGCCCATCGGAACGATGCGACCGGCCCGCACGTAGAGCGGCGAATACTCGTAAGGAGCGGCGGCGGTAATCGTCCGGCCGCCCTCGACGTATGCACCCGAACGGAAGTCGTACCATCCGCCGGCCGGCAGATAGACCTCGCGGCTGCGGGCCTTGTATTCGCAGACAGGGCAGACCATCAACGCATCGCCGAACATGAACTGGTCGGAGATATCGAGCACGCGGGAATCCGTCGTGAAGTCCATGACGAGCGGACGCATGATGGTATAGTCGTCGAACCACGTGCGCGAAGCCAACGTATAGATATAAGGCATCAGACGATAGCGCAGACGATTATGGCAGAGCATGCTCGCGTATGCGGGATGCGACGCGGGCGCGATGTTGTAGAGTTCGCGGAACGGATACTGACCGTGGGCGCGATAGAGCGGCGAGAAGACGCCCCACTGGTGCCAGCGGGCATTCAGCTCGCGCCACTCCTCCATAGCCTCCGAACCCTCGCGGGCCCGTTCGAACTTCCACTGCACGCAAAAACCGCCGATATCCTGCGTCCAATAGGGAATGCCCGACGCAGCGAAGTTGAGACCCGCCGAAATCTGAGCCTTCATGTCCTCCCAGCAGGTACCGATATCGCCCGACCAGGTAGCCGTCGAATAACGCTGCAAACCGGCGAAACCCGAGCGGGTGAGCAGGAAGACGCGCTGGTCGGGACGCTCGCCGCGCTGGCCTTCGTAGATTGCCTGTGCGTTCATCAACGCGTAGGCATTCAGATAACGGGTCGAAGAACCGAGGTAAGTCGGCGTGGAGAGCGCCTTGCGATATTCGAGCGAAGCGTTCGACAAAATATCGGGCTCCGAAGCATCCATCCACCAAGCGTCGACGCCCAACGGGAGGTAATGCTCGCTCATCTGACTCCAGAACAGGCGGCGTGCCTCGGGATTGTAGGCATCGTAGAACGAACCGAGGTACCCGGCACCGATCCAGTCGCGGACGCTGTCCTGCACGGCGCGCTGATAGATGGCACCGATGGCGTCGAGCTCCTTGTAATGGTCGGTCGTGCAATAGAACTTGGGCCATACCGAGACCATGAACCGGGCATTCATCGCGTGGATCGAATCGACCATCGCCTTCGGATCGTCGAAACGTGCCGGATCGAACTCATGGCTACCCCATGCGTCCTCCCGCCAATGCGACCAGTCCATGACGATGTTGTCCAGACCGATGCCGCGACGACGGTATTCGGCCACCGTCGAGACGATCTCCTCCTGGGTTTTGTAACGCTCGCGGCTCTGCCAATAACCCATCGCCCACTTGGGCATGATCTGGCTCTTGCCGGTGAGCGTACGGTAGCCCGAGATGACACCGTCGGGCGTGCCGCCGTAGATGAAGTAGTAGTCGACCTGGTCGCCCATCTCGCTCCACCACGACTGTTTGGCCTGCTCCTCGGGAGCCACCGGCGTAAGCGCCTTGAGCGAGATGTAGGACACGCCGCCGTCGGGACGCCATTCGATCCTCACGCGGCGCGACTCGCCCTCGGTCATGTCGAGCGAGAACTTCACGCTGTTGGGATTCCACGCCGTACGCCAATGTTCGGGCACGACCTCGCGGCCGTCGACGTAGAGCGTCGTGTAACCGGCATAATAAAGGATGAAGCGGTAGGTTCCGCTCTCACGAGGCGTGAGAGCGCCCTCCCACACGATCCGGGAACCATAGAAACGAGGCATCATCTCGGCAGGGAAATTCTCCACCTTGTCAAGGTCGGAGTAATCGACCTGGCGCTCCGTCCGCTCGATTTTCATACCGTCGGCGGCAACGTAGGTCGCCCGCAGGCCGTCGGTCGCGAACGCCTCGTCCAACTGGGCGTAGTCGCGCGGATCGCCCCAACGCGTAAGCGAATAGTTGTCCCACAAAATGCCGTAACCGCGATTCGAGAGGATGAACGGCACAGAGACCTTCGTGTTGTACTGGTAGAGCGTTTCGTTCTTGCCCTTGTAGTTGAACTCGTCGCTCTGGTGCTGCCCCAATCCGTAAAAAGCCTCGTCATCGGGCGAAAAGAAGACCTGGCGCACGCTATAACCGCGATCGCCGTCCGCCTCCGTAGCCGAGAACTCGCGCCGATCCTCGCCGAGCACGGTCTTGCCGTCGGCATCGAAGAATCGAACCTGCCCCGTAGCACGGTCGACCTCGGCCCGCAAAGCTGCAGTTACCACAGCGACCGACGCATCGGTCTGTTCGACGGTGAAATCGGGACGGCTTTCGACGGGCAACACCGCAAGCGACCCGCGGGAGGAGAAAGCACCGGTCGGCACGGCCGACACGCGAACGATCCCGTCGGTTACGACTTCGAGCCGTACCGTCTGGCCGTTGTCGACTTTGACGACGACTCCCGAGTCGGTGCGCTTCACACCGCCGCAAGCGACAGCCGAAAGGCACCAAAGTCCGAAGAGAATTTTTTTCATGTCAGTTTTCAGGTTAGTTATTAAAATTTTTCAATTTATCGTCGAGTCTTTTATTTTTTACAAAAGTACTCCTTTTACACCCGACCGAGGGGTATCGAATGTTTTCAAAAGGGGCAACAAACGACTTATTCGAATATGCAGCGATATCGGAAAGCCGAAATCCGCACCCGCACAAACCTCTATTACAAACAGATTTCGACCCGAATCAAGAGTCCGCTATCCGAATCGCGCACACCGTCCATTTTTCTTCTCGGAGACATTCGATGCCTTTATCGGCAACAAACAGCACCCTTGAAGAGAACCAAAAAAGAGTAATTTTGTTAAAAATAAAAACGCGACCGGAACGCCTGCATTTTTAATTTTTGAAGAAACCAACAAAACTTAATTGTCCAACTTAAAACTACCTCTATGGAAAGAAATTTTCCCTCAATGAGAAAGGTACTCGCAACGGTGCTTACGGTGCTGTTCGCGACAATTTCGTGGGGGGGGGTAAAAGCCCAAACCCGTGAAATTACCGGAACCGTAACCTCGGAGGCGACCGCAGAACCGATCATCGGAGCGGCGGTCATCGCCGAAGGCACCTCCGTCGGAGCAACTACCGATGCCGACGGACGGTACACCCTCGAGCTCCCGGCTGGAGCATCGGCCATCACGGTCTCGTATCTGGGTTATGAAACCCGCACCGTGCAGGTCGGCACCCGCTCGACGGTCGACGTCGAACTGACCGAAGCGCTGGCGACGCTCGACGAAGTGGTCGTCGTAGGCTACGGCGTGCAGAAAAAGAAGCTCACCACGGGCGCCAACCTTAATATAAAGGGCGACGACCTGATGAAACGCAACACGTCGAACCCGCTGCAGGCGATGCAGGGACAGACTCCCGGTGTGCAGATCACCTCCATGTCGGGCCAGCCGGGCGAAAGCATGAAGGTTACGATCCGCGGTCTCGGCACCACGGGCAGCGCCGGCCCCCTCTACATTGTCGACGGTATTCCTGGCGACATCTCGAAGATCAATCCTGCGGACGTGGAGTCGATCGACGTGCTGAAAGATGCCGCATCGGCAGCCATCTACGGTTCGCAGGCAGCCAACGGCGTAGTCCTCGTAACGACCAAAGGCGGCAAAAAAGGCGCGGCACAAGTATACTACGACGGTTACTACGGCGTACAGACCGTATATCGGAAGGCCAACATGCTCAACGCCGAGCAATACCGCACCATCATGGACGAGCAGTCGCTCAACTCCGGAGGCGCCGCCTACGACTGGTCGCTCTACAACATGGCCGACACCGACTGGGCCGGCCTGATGTTCCGTTCGTCGGCTCCCACGCAGAACCATACGGTAGGCGTATCGGGCGGCGGCGAGACATCGGTCTACGCATTCTCGTTCAACTACACCGACCAGGAAGGTCTGGCCGGCAACCGCGAGAAATCGTCTCTCAAAAGCTACAAGTTCCGCGTAAATACCGAACACAAGGTTTACAAGGACATTCTTAAAATAGGCGAACACTTCACCTTCGTACACAGCGAGCAGGCCGGCATCGGCGTGGGCAACCAATACAACAACACGCTGCGTGCGGCATTCGCTACCTCGCCGCTGGCTCACCTCTACGGCGGCAACTATTACGGCTGGGGCGATGAAGGCGGCACGTGGAACGACTCGGCCTACGAAGGCGAGGGCGGCATCCAGAACCAGTGGAACCCCGAAGACGGCAACCCCTACGCATCGATGATGCTGGGCCGTTCGCTCACCAAGTCGCAGAACGTAATCGGCGACGTATACGCCGAACTCGAGCCCATCGAAGGTCTCAAGATCCGCTCGACGATAGGCCTCTCGTTCTATGCGAGCCGCGGCCACAGCATCGGATTCCCCGCCAAGTGGGATTCGTTCGGCAGCGCCCCCTCGGAAGAAGAACACTACTATGCGAGCGTATCGCAGAGCCAGTCCAACGGCTACTCCCTGTCGTGGATCAACACCGCACAGTACGACTTCACCGTGCGCGACGACCACAACCTTTCGTTCATGGTCGGTTCCGAGTGGGACACCAACGAAGGAGAGTGGATCAGCGGCTCGAACAAGATTTCGGTCGAACAGTTCAAGGACTTCTCCCACGCATGGCTCGACAACGGAGTCGATGTCAGCACTTTCTGGGGCAAGCCCTCGGGCAATGTCAATGACATCGACCGCACGATGTCCGTATTCGCCCGTGCGGGATACAACTACAAGGAGAAGTACATGGTCAACGTAACGTTCCGCGCCGATGCTTCGTCGAAATTCGCCAAAGGCAACCGCTGGGGCTTCTTCCCCTCGGTATCGGCGGGCTGGGTGCTCACCGAAGAGAAGTGGGCGCGCGACAACAAATGGCTCGACTTCTTCAAACTCCGCGGTTCGTGGGGCCAAGTCGGCAACAAGAACATCGGCAACTACATGTACACGGCACCCATCTCCACCACCAACCACGGCTACAACTTCGGCACCGGTCTCGGCTCGACGGCCGAACAACTGGGATCGATCCAGACCCGTCTGGCGAACCTCGACGTGAAGTGGGAGACCTCCGAGCAGCTCGACTTCGGTTTCGACGCCCGGTTGGCCGGCAACCGGCTCGACATCAGCTTCGACTGGTATCGCAAGATTACGCGCGACTGGCTTGTCGAAGCACCCATCATCGCAACGACCGGTACGGGCGCACCTTATATCAATGGTGGCGACGTGAAGAATACCGGTGTCGAACTTGCCCTCAACTGGCACGCCACGGCCGGCAAGGACTTCCACTACTACCTGGGGGTAAACGGAGCCTACAACAAGAACCGCGTGGGCAGCATTCCCAACACCGACGGCATCATCCACGGCCCCGATAACCAGATCTACCAGAACGCTCCCGAATTCTACCGTGCGCAGAACGGACACGCGATCGGTTACTGGTGGGGCCTGAAGACGCTCGGCGTATTCCAGAACCAGGAGCAGATCGACGAGTGGCGTGCAGCCAGCAACGGCATCTATCAAGCCGACGTACAGCCGGGCGACGTGATCTTCTACGACAAGGATCACAACGGCATCATCGACGAGAACGACCGCGTAGACCTCGGCAACGGCATGCCCGACTTCACCTACGGATTCTCGCTCGGATTCGACTGGAAAGGGCTCGACTTCAACGTTACGGCCTACGGTGCGGCCGGCGTCGACCTGGTGCAGTCGTACCGCAACCCCAACTCGCAGCGCGCCAACTACACCACGGCGATCCTCGACCGCTGGACGGGCGAAGGCACGTCGAACCGCATTCCTCGCGTAACGAACAACGGCGCCAACTACCAGCCGTTCTCCGACCTCTACATCCAGGACGGCGACTACCTCCGGATCTCGAACATCACCGTAGGTTACGACTTCGCCCGTCTGATCAACAAGACATGGATGTCGCAGCTGCGTCTCTACTTCTCGGTGCAGAACGCTTTCACCTTCACGAAGTACGACGGTATGGATCCCGAAATCGGCTACGGTACCTCCGACTGGTGCTCGGGCATCGACGTGGGCTACTACCCCCATCCGCGCACCTATCTGATGGGCCTCAACATCAAGTTCTAACAACATAAATATCGAAAGAACATGAATACAACGATAAAATACATATCGGCAATACTTCTGGGTGCGGGCGCAGTCTCCTGTTCGCTCGACACCGAGTCGATGTCGAGCATCGACAGCGGCACATACTACAAAACGATGGCCGATGCCGAAGCGGCCCGCGTAGGCTGCTACGACGGCTACCGCCGTATTTCGGCCGAAAACAGCCTCTCGTTCACGCTGGCCTCGGAGATCATGGGCGACGACTGCTTCGGCGGTGCCGGCATGGGCGACGCCCGCAACTTCCAGATGCTCGACCGTTTCGACATCGCGCAAGCCCCGGGTTCGGTCAACGAATTCAACGAACTGTGGAAACTTTCCTACAACGCCATCTTCAACTGCAACACGCTGATCGCCAACCTCGGCAACATCGAATGGAAAGCCGACGCGGCGCGCAACTGCGAGACGGCCGAACAGACCCGCGCGGCTTACGAAGGCGAAGCACGCTTCCTGCGCGCCATGGTTTACTTCGATCTGGTACGTCTGTTCGAGCGGGTGCCTCTGCTGACGGCCCCGACCAAAGAGGTCGTTCCGCAAGCCGAGGCTAAAGATACCTACGCACAAATCATCGCCGACCTGAAATTCGCGATGGAGCACATTCCCTACATGCCCACCAAAGCCTGGCATGCAACTTACGACGGAACGGCGACCGCCGACGCTGCCGCTGCGATGCTGGGCCGCGTATACCTCTTCTATACGGGCTACTACGGCGAGGAGCACGAGTCGCTCTCGAAAGCCGACGCCATCGCTGCGCTGGAGTTCGTCGTCGAGCGCGGCAACTACGGCCTGGTACAGGAAGGCGACGACGGCGCCAACGGCTTCGCCCGCATGTGGCGCGCCGCAGTAGCCACCGACGCCGGAGCAGGACAGGGCCTCGACAACCACTCGTGGGTAGGCCGCGCATGCGAATACGCCGAGGTCAACGAATTTATCTTCACCCAGAAGTTCAACTTCCTGTCGAACTACAACGGCAACGCCTCGGGCAACCGCTGGCTGGTGATGGTAGGCCTGCGCAACATCGACAACGTACAGGCCGTACCCTACGGCAAGGGCTGGGGCATCCAGACCGTCAATCCCGACGCCCGGCGCGTATTCGATGCCGCCGACCCGCGTCTGAAAGCCACGATCATCGACTTCGCATCGGAGGGTCGCACGGGCGTAACCGATCAGGTAACCGAACTGGGCGACTGGCGCGAATTCACGGGCTACAACCTCAAGAAGTACATTCCTCTGTCGTACAACGTCGACGGCAAGGCCGTTGCCGAAGTCTCCGGTTCGGATTTCGCCGAAGGAGAACAGGACTTCCAGATTTCGCAGTATCAGGATGTAGTCGTCATGCGCTATGCCGACGTGTTGCTCATGCTCTCGGAACTTAAGGAGGACGCATCCTACATGAACGACGTGCGCGCCCGCGCCGGCATGCCGGCCCTGGCATACTCCAAGGAGAACATCCTCGACGAGCGTCATCGCGAGTTCATGGGCGAAGGCATCCGCTATTGGGACTTGCTGCGTCAGGGCGTCGACTACGCTGCACAGGAGATCGCCGGCACGTGGACGGTCAAGAGCGGCAACGTGGACGACCAGATCGTCATCTCGGCGGAAAACATCGTCTCCAAACGCGGCCTGTGCCGCATTCCCGAGAGCCAGATCGTGGCCTCGAACAAGGTCTACACGCAGAATCCGGGATGGAATTAACCGAATCTTAAGAGCTTAAAACTATGAAAAAGATATTCAGACTGTTCATGTTGGCCGCGACAGGCTTCGTACTCGGAGCCTGCACGCCCGACGCGCCCGAACTGCCGGAGATGACCCTCTCGGCCGAGGATCTGGTCATGGGCGAAGCATACACGATCACGCAGGACGCAAAAGATCCCAACACGATCTACCTGACAAGTCTCATCAAGGGCGTAACACCGCTCTGGGAGTATCCAGGCGGCCGCTCGCAGAAACCGGAGGTAAAATTGCAAATCGCATTCAAAGGTCAGTATACCTTCAAGTTCGGAGTTCTGACTCCCGGCGGCTACGTCTACGCGGAGCCCTACGTACTCGACCTGACGACCGACAACTTCGCCTACGTCGAAGACGAACTGTGGACTTGCCTTTCGGGCGGCCGCGGCAACTCGAAGACCTGGGTGCTCGACATCGACGCCGAGGGCAACACCACCTATTTCAAGGGCCCGAAATGGTTCTTCTCCAACGGCTACACGTGGGATGCCCTGCATAAGGCCGACGGTTCGTGCTACCTCGACATGAGCGACTACGCAGCAGCGGGATACATCGAGTGCATCGCCCCCTACATCGTCGACGGCGCATCGGCCTGGTACTGGGCGGCCGACTGGGCCGGCAACCAGTGGATGTGCGGCGCGGCCGACTACGGCACGATCACGTTCGACCTGATCGACGGCGCGAACTGCACCGTCGTGGATGCCAACGGCAACGAGACCAAAGGCTCGTACATCCTCGACCTCAACACGCACGAAATCGCCCTCACCGACGTGGTGCTGCTCAACCCCGACAACCTGACGGCCAACCCGACGACCCTGCGGCTCATCGCACTCGACGAATACCGCATGCAGATCGCCGCCGTTCCCGATCCTCCCTACACGGCACCCGACGATCCGTCGATGATCGTCTACAACTTCGTTACCAAAGAGTACTTCGACAATCCGCCCGCTCCCGAGGCGCCGAAAGAACCCGAACTTCCGAACGGCTGGAAAGATATCGTGGGTCAGATCACGCAGACCGCCATCAAGTGGACGCTTTCCGAACAGAATCCTCTCGACTGGTGCACCCTCGCCGGCGCACCGATGAACGGTTGGAAATCGCCGTCGGACTATCCCGACTGGCTCGGCACGCCCGACGCTACGACCTACGGCGGTTTCTCGCTCACGATGGACTCTTCGACCAACGCCTACGTTGCCGTCGCTCCCGACGGAACCGAAATCGGCGGCAACTACACGCTCGACGAGAAAGGCATCTATCGTTTCGACAACGGCCTGCCTTCGTTCCCGATCGTCGGCTGGGCCTCGTTCGCCACGACGGCCGACAACGAACTCCGCATCATGTCGATCGGCACCACTGCCGGCGGCTCGATCAGCGACATGTGGGTAGGAGCCAAAGATCCCGCCAAGGATGAATACATGGCCTACCACCTGATCGCCAACGTCGGAAGCAACGGCGCAGCCGAAGAATCGGGCTACGACGCTTCGATCTACTTCACCAATTCCTCGTGGTGGCCTTCGGGCAACGGCCCGAAGGTGAAGATCTCGGGCGACGGCACGTACACCTGCGAGTTCACCGTAGAGCAGCAGGTTACCGACGCGATGGTATTCACCGTCGACATCGCCGGCCTGCGCAAAGCCTACCCGGCATCGGGTGCACTGGTCAAGGCCGTCCGCTGCGACGGAAAGGAGATCGCATTCGACGCCGCGAAGGTAGCTTACGGCGACCTGGAAGGCAACGGCAACCTGCGGCTGGAGCTCGCGAATGCTTTCGGCCCGACGGCTGGTGATCCGGCAGTCTCCGCAGTCGACTTCTCGCAGAAAATCGAAGTCGAATTCGAAGTGAAATTCCAGGCCTACGAAGCACAGATCATGCTTACCAACACGGGCTGGTGGCCCGGCTACAGCGGCAGCACGCAAGCCGGTATTCTCGGCGTGGGCAAGCATAAGATCGCACTCGACGAGATGAGCGACGCCATTACGGCGCCTATGGTATTCTGCATCGACCTGCTGAGCTACCCCCATGCGGAGACCGCGCAATGCGGCATCCTCTCGATCAAGGTCAACGGCGAGGAAGCAACGGTGAAAGCCGACAAACTCGTCTACGGCGATCTCGAAGAAAAGGGCAACCTGCGCTGGGAGCTGTTCAACGTCTACGGTGAAACCAAAGGTGCTTCGACCGATAGCACAATGGATTACAGCGACTCGGTTATCGACGGCAGCGAATTCACCAACGTAACGAGTCTCGAATTCCTCGTATCGATCGACAGCGAATAATCAAGCTGCAAGACGGAACCCGCCCTCCGCGGAGGGCGGGTTTTCTTCGTAAAAACTATCGCGACATGAAAAAATTGATTTCGACGATCTTTTCATTGGCAATCTTCTCGTCGCTGGCGGCATGCTCCGACAGCAACACGGGCGATATGCCCGACCCCGGAAAGAAAGATTACACGCTCAGCGTATCGCCCGCCGCATTCGACGACGTGGCAGCCGAAGAAACAGCGCTCATTCTGACGCTCGAAACGGATGCCCCGTCGTGGAGCATCGTCCGGGCCGACGACAATGACTGGGCGCTGCCCAACCTGTCGGTCGGTATCGCAGGCCGGCATGAAATACGCATCGCCGTTGCGGCCAATACGGGAGCGGAACGCACTACGATCATTACGGTCAAGGCCCCCGGCTGCGACGACGCACTCGTAACGATCAAGCAGAACGGCTACGAAGCTCCCCCGACACCGACTTACGACGACCCCGATCAGATGCCCGACTACATCGCAGCCGATGCCTCGGGAATGGAATCCGACGCCATGACGTTGGCTGCGAAGATGAAAGCCGGAATCAACATCGGCAATACCCTCGAAGCCTGCAACAACCAGGAAAGCGCCGACATGACCGCATGGACGGGCTCCGAAACGGCTTGGGGCAATCCGCGCATCACGCAGGAACTGATCGACGGATACAAAGCTGCCGGATTCAATGCCGTACGCATTCCGACGGCATGGGTCTGCGGCCATATCGCCGACCACTCGACCTGGAAAATCGACCTCGCATGGCTGGCCCGCGTGAAAGAAGTGGTGGACTACTGTTACGCCGCAGGCGACATGTACGCCATCATCAACATCCACTGGGACGGCGGCTGGCTCGAAAACAACCCGACCTATGCCCGCCAGGAGGAGGTCAACGCCATGCAGACCCGGCTGTGGGAGCAGATCGCCAAATACTTCCGCAACTACGACGAACACCTGCTTTTCGCCGGCACCAACGAGGTACATTACGACTACGGCAACCCGACCGACGAACACATCGCCGTGCAGCAATCCTTCAACCAGACGTTCATCGACGCCGTGCGCGCCACGGGCGGACGCAATGCCTACCGGGTGCTCGTAACGCAGACCTACAACACCAACATCTGGCTGGGCGCACAGAAACACGTCATGTCGGAAGATACGGTCGAGGGGCGGCAGATGCTCGAAGTACACTGCTACGACCCGTGGGATTTCTGCGGCGACGACGCAACGCGCACGTCATGGGGCACGGATGCCGAAATCGAGACGCTCCGTTCGCAGTTCACGCAGCTCGGCAAGTTCTACGACGCCGGCATTCCGTTCATCCTCGGCGAGTACGGAGCTCTCTATAAACCGGAATTCAAGAACAACGAGGAGTACATGAAGAGCCGCAGCAAGTGGATCTACTATGCCACGAAATACGCCGTGGAAAACGGCTACGTACCCTTCGTCTGGGACACCGGTTCCGATGTCATGAACCGCTCGACCGGAAAGGTACACGAGGTTCAGCAATCGTATCTCGACGCACTGATGCGCGGCGCCAACGGAGAAAACCTCTAACAAGCAAAATCAAGTCATCAAAATAACGCAAGTTGCAACAAACTTGCGTTATTTTGATTATTTTCGCATACGACCGAGCGCGACGACCGCCGCCGAGCCGGAACCCATCGGAAACCGACCCCTGTTCATGAAACGACTGCTACCCTTATTTTGCATAACGGCCTTTATGCTGCTCATCCGGCCGACGGCTGCGGCCGCACCGGCCTCCGAAGGCTCGACCTACCTGTTCGACCACATCGAGACCCCGAACATATGGATCAACTCCATGTTCCAAGATGCGGACGGCTTCATTTGGCTTGCGACACGCAACGGACTCTTCCGCGACCTGGACGGATACATGCTCGAACAGAAGACGGTCTTCGCCGGCAGCCATATCGACAAGATCATGCAGGACGCCGAAGGACGGCTGTGGCTGCGGCGCCAACACGACGTAGTGATGTACGATCCGATGACCGACACGCAATGGAACGAACGGCAGACAGCCGACTTCCTGGGTGCCGGCGCCCCCGTCGCCGTACTCTACGTCGACCGCAAAAAAAACCTCTGGTGGATCGACGACGGCGCGCTGTGGTTCCGCGCGAGCGGCTCGCGGGAAAAACGGCTCGTCGCGAAAAACGACGACACGGCATCCATCACCGACATGTACAACGCAGGGCGCATCGTCTATGCTCTGTGCACCGACGGCAAAGTACTGCGCTATGCCGCGGCAGGCGATTCAGTCGCAACGATAGACCCCATAGCCGCACCGCCCGCGACCGACGAAGAACTCTTCTACCTGATCTTCGTCGACTCGGCCGACAACATCTGGCTCTCGCAAAAAACCCGCGGCGTATGGCACTACTCCCCGGCCTGCGGATCCTACGAACATTTCAACAACGACTCGCAATCCCGGCACATTCCGCGCGGATTCATCTGCAGCATCATCGAGGATGCCACGGGAGCCGTATGGATGGCCTCCGACCACGGAGGCATCTGCATCCGGCACCGGGATAAGTCGATGACCTACCTCGAAAACATCCCCACCGACCCCTCGTCGCTGGCCGGGAACAGCGTATTCTCGCTCTACCGCGACCGCGACGACAACATCTGGGTCGGCTACACCAAGAACGGCGTATCGGTCTGGCGCGGTGAAAACCGACGCTACTCGCTGCTGCACCTGCAATCGTTTTACAGCCGCAATCTCAGCGACGACATCAACGCCACGTGCGAAGACCGCGAAGGCAACCTCTGGTTCGGAACCGATGGCAACGGACTCGTGCGCCTCGACCGCTTGGGACGCGAGACGCTTTTCACCGCAGGCCCAGGCGCCCACCGCCTGCACAGCAACATCATCACGGCACTGCACTGCGACGCTGCAGGGCGCGTATGGATCGGCACCTTCTACGGAGGTCTGTCGTGCTACCGCGACGGACAACTGACGACCTACCCCGACGACGGCAACGAAGCCGGACCGGCGGCCGTCGACGTGTGGAGCATCGACAGCGACCGCGCGGGCATCATCTGGATAGGCTCGCTGGGCGGAGGTCTGCAACGCTTCGATCCGAAAACCGGGCGGCGAACCACCTACAATGTCGAACGCAACGGACTATCCAACAACTACATACTGCAAGTCGACTGCTGCCGAGACGGCAACATCGCGCTGGCCACGGCATACGGACTGTCGATATTCGACACAGCGACCGAACGTGCCACGAACATCACCGAAGGACTGCCCGGCGAACCCTTCAGCAATCCCGTACTGTCGGGAGTATGCGTCGACTCGGAAGATGCCCTGTGGTTCATTTGCGAAGGCCGCGTAGGCATGTACGACAAAGCGGCGAACGAGCTCTACGACCTGCCGGAACTCGACATCGCCACGGCACAGAGCATCGTCGCGGGCGACGACGGCATGCTGTGGATCATGGCCTCCGACTGCATTTGCGGAATCCGCCGCGACGGCACGAACGACAATGGCCGCTACGAATTCGCTACGCGCACCTACCGCTTTCCGAATGCCACGGGCGGACGTTTCAACCAACGCTCGGCCTGCCGCACGGCCGACGGAGGCATTCTGGCCGGAACATTCAACGGATACATGCGGTTCATGCCCGGTACGGTCGACGGCAAGGGTGCCGACGGCACGCAGCATCTTTACTTCACGGGGATTCACGTGAACGGCACTCCCGTGCATCCGGGCGAGAGCATCGACGGTCGCACGATCCTCGCCTGCGCGATGGAACATACTCCCGAAATCGTGCTCCGGCACAATCACAACCGGCTGTCGGTCGATTTCGCGACACTCAACTATTCGTCGATATTCCGTCGCGAGCTGCGCTACCGCATGGAAGGCATCTCCGACGAGTGGGTTCCCGTCGACAACTCCTCGACGCGTCTGACCTTCTTCAACCTCCGCCCCGGACGTTATCGCCTGACGCTTGCGACGCTGCCCTCGGGCGACGGCAAAGAGATTTCAACCTCGCTCGCAATCGTCGTACGCAACCCGTGGTACCGCTCGACGGTAGCCATCCTGTCGTATATCATGACGGCAATCGTTGCCCTGATAACCTCCGCCAGAATATTCCGACGGCGACGCGCACGCAGAATAGAAGCGATGGAACTGGCCATGCGGCGCGAACAGCAGCATTATGTCGACCAGATGAAGATGCAGTTCTTCACCAACGTAAGCCATGACTTCCGCACGCCGCTCACGCTTATCATCTCGCCGATCGAAGAAATGCTCCGCAGCAAACCGGAATACCGCAACGACCTGACGATAAATACCATATACCGGAATGCCCGTCGGCTGCTGACCCTCGTCAACCAGCTGCTCGACCTGCGCAGGCTGGAGGTATACGGCATGACGCTCAATCTTGCGACCGCCGACCTTGCGGCACTCGTCCGGGAAGTATGCTCGTCGTTCGAGCTCATGCTGCATAATGCAGGAATAACGTTCGACGTGCAGACTCCGAGCGAAAAACTTCTGATAGAACTCGACCGCGACAAGGTAACCAAGATCCTCACCAACCTGCTTTCCAATGCCCTGAAATTCACTCCGCGCGACGGCCGTATCACCGTCTCGGTCGCCCGCGAAGAGGGGTTCCTGCGCGTAAGCGTCGCCGACAGCG
>JAIDKM010000325.1 GCA_029051915.1 Alistipes sp.
GTACAAGCGTGCGAATATCCGCTATTCCCTGTAATCCGACGGTTTGACACCCAGATTCTGCTGCACGTAGCGGCTGAAATAGGCGGGCGACGAGAAACCGAACATATCGGAAATCTGCACGAACGTCAGCGATTTATCGCGGAGCAGACGCGTGATGTCGAGGATCGTATAGCGGTTGATCCAGTAGTTAGCCGCATAGCCGCTCACCTTTTTCGACACCTCCGAGAGGTATTTCGACGTAACGCACAGGCAGTCGGCGTAATAGGTTACCTCGCGGTGTTCGCGGTAAGTGCCCGCTTCCAGCATTTTCAGAAAACGGTTCATGATGGAGGCGTTCTGCGTGGAGATGTCGTTCTCGCCGTAGAGGCGGGCATGAAAATCGAAGAAGTCGAGAATCGCAGCCTGCATGGCATTGACGAGCGTCTCGCGATAGAATCGGTGCTCGGTATCGGCGATGCGCTCTTCGAGCCGCTCGATGTCCCGACGGCAGACGATCTGCTGCTCGGGCGTGAGGTGCATCACGGGATTGAGGAACAACGCCAGCGAACCTTTCATGCCGTAGTTGCTCTGCGGGGTGCACAACTCGACGAAGCCGGGCTTCGCGTAGATGATCTTGCAGCGGAAGTCGTCCGACGGCTCGACCCGCTCTACCAGCTTGCGTTTGCGGATGATCGACAAGTCGCCGGCGTACATCTCGAAATCCTGCTCGTTGAAACGGTAGCGGCACACCCCGTTCAGGCAGAGCAGATGCGCCAGATATTCCTCGTCGGAATCCGTAGGTACCACGCCCAGCCGGTCGGCGACTATTATGTCGTTTCGATATTCCATGCCGTACCAGTTTAACTCCTCAGATGCAAAAATACGAATATTTTAAGAAAAAAACTTGCAATCGCGGCAGAAACGATTGCAAGTCTCGCTCTTTTCGACGGTCTATCGAAGCATGCCGATATCTTTCAGCCACTCCTCGATGCCTTTCGTATTCCTGTCCACAGCCCCGAATCCTTTCAGATGCTCGGCTGCCGGGGTCAGCTCGACGATGCGTGCCAGCGTCTCGTCGCGGTAGGTCGAAGCGTAGGTGCAGAACGGAACGACGGTCTTGCCGTTGAAATCATAACTTTCGGC
>JAIDKM010000326.1 GCA_029051915.1 Alistipes sp.
ACTACAGCGCAAGCGTCTCGGCGTCGACCACCGTCTACGGCATGTACGACTTCACCAAGAAGAACCGCAACCGCAAGTTGCAGGCGATCCGCCATACGCTCACTCCGTCCGTCGGCTTCTCCTACGCGCCCGACTTCGGACACCAGAAATACGGATACTACCGTACCCGGCAGGTCGACTCCACCGGGCGGTTCGCCACCTACTCGCCCTACTCCGGCAACGCCTACTCCGTTCCGTCGTCGGGCCAGGCCATGTCCATGAGTTTCTCGCTCTCTCAGAACCTCGAAATGAAGGTGCTTTCCAAGCGCGATACTTCGGGCGTCAAGAAAATCAAGCTCATCGACGAGTTGCGTCTGAGCGGTTCCTATAACTTCCTCGCCGATTCGATGGGGCTTTCGAACATCTCCGTTTCGTTGCGCACCACCCTCTTCAAGAACTTCGGACTCAACCTCTCGGCCACGCTCGATCCCTATCGGCTCACGCCCCAGGGACAGCACATCAACAAGATCCGGCTTCCGGGACGTCTCGTCTCCACCGGGTGGTCGTTCGGTTATACGTTCAAGTCGCGGCAGGACAAGTCGCAGCCGGCCATGAACGACATCACGTCCATTCCGCCCGAGTACCAGAATCCGTTCTACGATCCCTACGGCACCATGGATCCCACACTCCGGCGGCAGTACATGGCGCAGACTTACTACGACTTCTCCCTGCCGTGGAACTTCGGTTTCAACTACGCCGTCAATTATTCGAGCACTCCTTATAATAACGGCACGACCGGTTATCGGCGCAACATCACCCAAACCATCGGTTTCAACGGCTCGCTGACCATCACCGAGAAGACCGGCATCACCTTCAGCGGCGGTTACGACATCAAAAGCAACAAGCTCACCACGTCGCAGATCTCCATCACACGCGACCTCCATTGTTGGCAGATGTCGTTTTCTTGGATTCCTTTCGGACACTACAAAAGTTGGAGTTTCAACATCGGCGTCAAAGCCGCGTCGCTCTCCGACCTCAAGTACGACAAGTCGCAGTCCATGTACGACAACATGTATTGATTCCATACAAGCAGCTTCGGCCCGGAGTGGCGGGAAGTCTTCATCGGCTTCCGCCAGCGCGGCCGCAGATTCAGCAATCCCCGGCCTAAGAGGCCGGTTTTTAGGAAAGAGACTTCCAAAAAACCGAGGGTCGGTGTACACATCAGTCTGACGGAGGGCTTGTCTCTTTTGAATAGGCAAGGCTTCAGGCCTTGCCGCCCAGGGCCGGCTCGCATCAAAGATGCGACCCCCCGCAGCCGGCCCGGGCGAAATTCGTTAAGCCTCTCTCTCCGCCATTCATTCCAGCGATTGCTCTTTGCATCTGCTTCGGGCTACCGCACCCACACGACGGGAGCCCTGACGAATGTCGGCACGTACGGTACTTGCTGGGCTTCTTCACCCGCTGCTGCCGGCAATGTCAATGCAGGCGACCTTTGGTTCCACGCAGAGAAAGTTCTTTCGTTGGACTCCAGCGGTCGGGCCAACGCCTTCTCCGTGCGCTGCGTCCAGCATCTGCAGGCTGCTTTTTTGCCGGCAACAAAAAACGCCCCCTCCTAACGGAGGGGGCGTTTTTCGTTCGTCCGGGGTTTATTCCGAAACGATCGCCTCGCTCGGGCATACGCCGGCGCAGGTGCCGCAGTCGATGCACTTGTCGGCGTCGATCACGTAGATATCGCCTGCCGAGATCGCCTCGACAGGGCATTCGCCGATGCAGGTACCGCATGCGACGCAGGAGTCGGTGATTTTGTAAGCCATGATAGAAATTATTTGTGGTTAATTGTGTCTGGCAAATATAGGAAACTTATTTGATAATATCAAATCCCGTATAGGGAATCAGCACCTCCGGAATGCGGATTCCGTCGGGCGTCTGGTTGTTTTCCAGCAGGGCGGCCACAATGCGGGGCAGGGCCAGCGACGAGCCGTTGAGCGTGTGGGCCAGCTGGGTTTTCTTGTCGTCGTCTCGGTAGCGGAGTTTCAGACGGTTCGCCTGGAACGATTCGAAGTTCGAGACCGACGAGACTTCCAGCCAGCGTTTTTGGGCTTCGGAGTATACTTCGAAGTCGTAGGTCAGCGCCGAGGTGAACGACATGTCTCCGCCGCAGAGCCGCAGGATGCGGTAGGGAAGTCCCAGCGACTGCACGATGCTCTCTACGTGAGCCACCATGCCGTCCAGCGCTTCGTACGAGGTCTCGGGCAGCGACAGCTGCACGATCTCCACCTTGTCGAACTGGTGCAGGCGGTTCAGGCCGCGGACATCTTTGCCGTAGGAGCCCGCTTCACGGCGGAAGCAGGGCGTGTAGGCCGTCATCTTCACCGGGAAGTCGTTCTTGTCGAGGATCACGTCTCGGTAGATGTTCGTTACCGGCACTTCGGCCGTCGGCACCAGATAGAAGTTGTCGACCGTCGCATGATACATCTGTCCTTCCTTGTCGGGCAGCTGTCCCGTGCCGAATCCCGAGGCTTCGTTGACCATCACCGGGGGTTCCACTTCCAGGTAGCCCGCCCGGGTGTTGCAGTCCAGGAAGTAGTTTATCAGGGCCCGTTGCAGCCGCGCTCCCTTGCCTTTGTAGACCGGGAATCCCGCTCCCGTCAGCTTCACGCCCAGGTCGAAGTCGATGATGTCGTATTTGCGGGCCAGCTCCCAGTGGGGCAGCGGGTTTTCGGGCAGGGGGGTGTAGTTTTCCGCCAGTTTGACCACCAGGTTGTCTTCGGCCGTCTTGCCTTCCGGCACGATCTCGGCCGGGAAGTTGGGCAGCGTTACCAGCGCACCTTGCAGTTCGTCCTGCAC
>JAIDKM010000327.1 GCA_029051915.1 Alistipes sp.
CGTTGAACTCGTCGGTGGGGCCGTCGGGGTAGTTTTCGGGGTGGGCTTCGTAGTCGCTCAGCAGGCTGTAGGCCTTCTTGAACCGTTGGTAGCCGCGGTTGTTCCAGTCGATGCAATAGATCATCGACGCGAAACCGCCCACGACGAACGGAACTTTCCAATAACTTTTGTTATAGATCTGTCCTGCGCCCGGAAAGATGCAGGCCAGCGTGGTGGCTTTCTTGATGTCCGACACGTCGTTGGTGCTGTAGTTGACCGCCACGTCGCCGAGGAAGTAGAGGTACGAAGCGATCGTTGCGCCCAGATAGATCTGTCGCCGGGTGTTGCTGCGGATCATCCTGGCCTGCAAGGCGTCGAGCTCCGGTGTGCGGGTCAAGCTGCGATCCGTGTAGGCCTCGTACTGGCGTTTGAGCGGCCGGTAGGTCTTGTTCTCTTGGATGAAAAGGGCCAGGCCGGCGCCCACGGTGCCGTAGAGGATGGGGAGCTTCCAATATTGTTTGTTGTAGACCTGCCCGTAGCCGGGGAGGACGGTCGAAAGCCAACACACTTTCGAGAGCGACATCGAATCGCTCATGAACCACCCTTTGCGATAGGAGTGCCGGGCAGTGGTGTCGGCCTGTGCGGGTTCTTCGCCTTGGGCGATCCGTGCGGCCGCGAGCGAATCGAGGGTGAAGAAATCGTCGGTGCGGAGCTCGGCCAGCAAGGTGGAGTCGGCGAGGAATTCGGCCTTGAACAGCGAATCGACCGAGGCGGCGATGGAGGCTTCGGCCAGCGAATCGGCCCGCATCTGCAACGAATCCGGCCGCGGAATCATGCCGCCCCGCACGACGGTACGGGCACCGCGGCGCAACTGGGCGTCGGCGGGCATCCATACGGCCACGGCGGCCAGCAGGAACAGCACTTTGAACCGGATTCCTTTCATTACAGGTCAGCTGCGGGTGGCGAAACGTTCGATGAAGCGTTCGATGTCCTTGTCATCGGCGAAGCCGATGGTGATCTTGCCGCCGCCGTTCTTCGAACGCTTGATGGATATCTCCTGCGAGAAGAACTTTTCGAGCTGCTCGACC
>JAIDKM010000328.1 GCA_029051915.1 Alistipes sp.
CTCCTTGAGGCCCTGCTGCGGAGTCATCGGCGAAGGAGTGAACTTCGAGGCGTCGCTGCTGTACCAACCGGCCGGGGCGATGTGGTCGTCCATGCGGCAGCTGATGTAAGTAACGTTGTCGTGGTTGGTGTCGTTGCCGTGGCGAGCCAACCAAGAACGCCCGGCGGAGACGCCCGCCGCTTTGGTGAGCCGGCAATCGAGGAAGATGAATCCCTTATGCTGCGAGCTGACGCGGGCGTTGACGATGTAGGCGCCGTCGGTCATGACCCGGATTTCGCATGCCTCGAAGAGAGCCGCCGCGGCCCCTCCCCAGATGAAGTCTACGTCGCCGGCAATCAAGCAATTATAAAACCAACAATACCCCTTGAGGTTGAGCGTGTCCTGGTACCCGAGGAACTTGCAGTTGATGGCGACGATACCGCAGTCGCCGCTGTTGTCGTTGTTGTAGAGCGCCTCGGCCTGCGCGCCGATGCCGCGGGTATTTTCGAGTGTGAGGTTCTCGAAGCGGACGTTGTCGCACGACTCGATCAACATGACCGTGCGGCCGCCGGCATAGGGAATCGGATCGCCGACCCGCGGCTTGCTGTCGGGATTGCCCGAAACACTTGCGGAACCGCCCACGCCGCCGTTCAGATCGTCGCCGTTGCGGTAGAAGATGCGCACGTCGTCGGGGCCGGCGCCCATGCCCCGGAGTGTGATGTTGTTGTTATAACGCATGAAAAGCTGCTCCTCGTACTGGCCCGGTGCGATCCGGATTTCGAGCTTTGTCATGCTTTGTCCGTAGTCGAGCGCGGCCTGCACGGTGCGGAAGTCGGCGCCCTTTTCACCCACGGTAACGATGTCGGCCGAAGGTTTCTGCCGGGTGGTGAAACTCCACTCGCCGGCCTTGACGCCGGCGAAATCATCGGCCTCGACGACCTCGGAATCGATGGTGATGTAGTACTCGGTATTGTAGTCCAGGACGTCGTAGTGGGGCCGGATCGTGAGCTTGCGGCCGTCGATCGTTACGGGGTCGTAGTGGACG
>JAIDKM010000329.1 GCA_029051915.1 Alistipes sp.
CATAACCGTTTCCGTCGTTATCTTCTTTGGAGTTCTCGATTTCGCCTTCGTTCACCCACAGGTTGTTCTTCAGATCTGGATGGGTCAGGCACACGCCCTCGTCAAGCACCGCCACGATGATCGACGGATCGCCCGTCGAGCGCTTCCAAGCCTCCTCGCACTGGACATCCGCACCTGCGACCGACTTGCTCACCTCATCTTTCTGGAACATGTCGCCACGGTTGATCAGGTGCCACTGCGCCGGCAGCTGCGGGTCGTTGTAGGGATAGTCCACGGCCCGGGTGCTCCGCGACATCGCTTCGAGAGCCTCGCGGCTCAGCGGCATCGCCTTCTTCCGGGGATCGTAGGCCCGTTGGATCGTACGGTTGAGATTCACTTTCTGCACTTCGCCCAGCCGCGAGAGTTGCTCGGCCACTTCTTCAGGCGTCTGACCGCCGCTGTAGCGGACTACATACCACAGATGCAGTCCCGCCGCCCGCGTGCGGGCTTCGTTGCGGCTGTCCACGGGGAATACGCGGCTTATTTCATAGCCGCCCACCAAGTCGAGTACCTCGTCCACCGAAAGGACTCCCGAGCGTGTCGCCGGTTCGCCGCTGCGGGTCTTCACTACCGAACGCTCCAGGATTTCGCTCACGTAAGGGTCGAATTTGACCATCAGCTCACCGGCCACCACGGCAGGACGTTCCTCTTCGGAACCGATCGTGCCGACTTCGGAAAGGGGATCGGTCGTGCAGGCCGCCGATACGAGCAGCAGTCCTGTAAGAATACCGTATATCGTCTTTTTCATCTTCTTGTTTTAGCTTTAGTCTTCGTCGGTCGTCTCGTCCGAAGGTCGGGTTTTGGTTGGATAAAAATCGTAGTAGTAGTTCATGTTGGCCGGTTCGTTGCTGAATCCGGCAGTCCGGCCGCTCGCGTCGATACCCTCCTGATTGAATATCAGAATCTCCGGCAGCCACCAGTCCAATCCCGGGTGGTAAAGCAGCCAGTAAGGCAGTTCTCCGGTCAGACGGTTCAGGTTGACAGCGAAGAATTTCGTTCGCGGCATCACCTTCGGAGTTCCGATCAGGGCTCTGGGCAGCGTGTCTACACCCTTGTCGTTCGTCGAAGCGGCGATGTCTTCTTCCGTATAGAACTCCGTCCAGCCGTCCCGGGGAGCATCGGCCGTACCGAACGACGGAAGCGATCCCTGCAGGTAGTTCACCGAGAGTCGCAGCGTGTCGAGGCCCCATTCGAGCAGATGCCGCGGGAATTCGGTCTCGTCGACCAGACCTCCGATATTGGCCTCTATCGAGTTGCTCAGGTCGTAGACCAGGCTTCGCTGGTTAGCGTTCATGACCAAAGCGTGCAGGTTCGGCATGTTTTCCTTCGTCAGCACAGCGGGGAATTTCTGGAAGTTGTTGCTGCTCAGATCCAGATATTCGAGGGAAACCATATCCTTGAAGTCCGGATGGAGTTCCATCAGACCGTATGCCGAGATCGTCAGTCGTTTGAGCTGCGAGAGTTTGGTGATCGCATCTCCCGTGCTGAGGCTCCGCAGGTGAATGTTCGTGTTGCCGAAGAACGAGAGTTCTTCAGCGGCGGTCAAATATTGTACTTCATACGGAATTCCTTCTTTCGTGGTAAAGAACCTGAAAGACGCCGATTTTACCCGGCCGACTTTTTCCGGCGTGCAGCCTTCCATGTTTTCTTCCCACAGAACGACTCCGCTCCAGTTATCCATGCTCTCGGTGCTGTCCCATGCTTCATTCCACGTGTTCAGCGAGCGGCTCACGCCCAGCAGCGCCACCGAGTCTCCTTCGCGGGTATCTTTTTTGATTTCCGCGGCGGCTTTTTGCTCTACATACAACTTGTCTTGTTGGTCGAGCGTTACTTCCCGTTTGGGTACAAAGGCGATTTCGGCTCTCCGGACTCTGGGAACCGAGCTGATGTTCCACTTGAAGCGTACGGTTACTTCGCGCGGACGAATTCCGCGGTTGATGTCCACCTTGTAAGAGTCGTACTGGAGCCAGCCCGTCGTATCCGGAATAGCGACGTTGAAATCTACGTTGGTCTTCACCCTCACATCGAAGTAACGTTCGTCCAGCAGCGCGAAGTTCTCCACCGACACTTCGGGCTCGGCCAGCGTGATGGCATAGGGATAGCCTTCCTGCTCTACCGTGATCTCCTGGTTGTCGCGCGATTGTTGATTCTGGAAACGGATGACGCCCCGACGCGGGGTCTCCAGCAGCGCCGAGTCGATGATGATCTGGCACTCCGTCGTTCCGCGGCCGTTGGCCGGCGATACGGTGATCCACGGCGCATCGGTCGTGGCGATCCATGCGTCGGACGACTCTATGCGGATCGTGCGGGTGCCTCCGTCGGCTCCGATGGCAATGTCCTTGCTGTCGGGGCCGAACGGGAGATTCGTGCCGTCGTCGGCGCAGGCGACCAGGCCCAGCGCTCCCAGCATGACGGCTATGTAAGCGATGTATTTCATGATCTTCGGTTCTCTTTATTTCAACATTTCGTCGCAGTTGAGAATCTTCTGCGTCTTGTCGTATACAAGCATGTAGGCCCCGCTGCGCCAGTAAAGGCAGATGGCCGAGGCGTCGAATACGATGTTGGGGTTATCGCTGATGTCGAGGTTGTAGATCAGATACGAGATCGTATCGTCGACTTTGCGCAGGTCGTTCGACCCCAGGAACAGACCTCTCAGACCCGTGTGGCGATAGATTCCCGTGGGCCATTCGCGCAGGCAGCGTTCGCCTTTGTCGTCGCGTTGTCCGCGTACGCCGTATACCGTCAGTCCTGCCGAGTTGAGCGGGCTGTAGGGGAATGCGTTGAAGGCATTGTACGACAAGTCTATTCCATAGAGATAAGGCAGGTCGTCCGCCGTAAAGTCGTCGGGCAGTTTCGTCAGACGGTTGTAGGTCAGATCCAGCGAAGCCAGCGAGCTTGCGAACTTGCCCTTGAACGAGCCTTCCGGTATCTCCTTCATCTGGCAGCCGCGCAGGATGATGTAGCTCACATAGGAGTTGGTCTCGCTGAGCAGCTCTTTGGGGAACACCTCGATGGGGTTGTTCGCCAGCGAAAGCGTGTTCACGAGTATGCCGTTGAAGCCCTCGGGCAATCCTGTGATTTCATTGTAGGAGAAGTCTATGGTCTTCACCACATACTTGCCTTTCGAGGAGAAGATGTTGGGAATGGTCTTCAGCTTGTTGTGGGTTACCGAGAAAGTCTCCATGTCCTCCATCGGGCAGAATTTCCCGTCGGTAGTGGGGAATTCTTCGATTTCGTTGTAGTCGAGACGTATTTCCGTCGGAGCCACTTCTCCAAGACCGCCCGCGGGCAGTTTGCTGATCTTGTTGTTGCACATGTCCAGCGCCCCCAGCTTCTTGAGGTTGCGGAACGAGTCGGGAATCGCCGTTATGTTGTTGTTGCGGCAGTAGAAAAGTTGCAGCACATTCTGCGACTTACCGTTGCCCAGGGCTTCCAGGCCGGCAGCCAGCCCTTCGGGATCGTGTTCGCTCCACTGCGTGTTTTCCGAGATGTTGAGCGAAACGAGCTTCGGCATTTCGGCCAGCACCATCGGGAATTCCAGCATCTTCGGACAGTTGTAGAGCTCCAGGTCGGTGCAGCTCGTCAGCAGAGCCATCGAGTCCGGCAGCGCGGTGATCTCGCTGTTGGCGATATTCAGAATCTCCAGCTTCTGCAGTCGGCCGATCTCTTTGGGCAGCGACTTCAGACCGTTGCAGATCTTGCCGTGTATGGTAGCCTGGGGCCGAATCGGCTGTTGATTGCCTTTCGCATCGAAGATCTGTTTTTCCGTGTAACCCGCATCATAGAGAGCCGTCGAGGGGGTGTGGATATCATGTTCCCGAAGTGCGAGCGCACAAGGCCACGACATCTGCGTCGTCGGATAGAACTTCTCATAGTAGGCTTTGTGGTTCTCCATCCGGTTGCGCGCACGATTCGCCATGCTCGTCTGGATGTCTTCCTTCGGGTCGTAGTAGTTCTTGTCGCTTTGGGTACCCAGGTAGAGCTCGATCAGCTCCGTCAGCTGGCCCAGATCCGCAGGCATGTCGCCGCGGAATCCGAAGCCGCTCAGGTCTATACGGGCTACCCGACCGTTCGTGTGGAGCTGCACGCCCGGCTGAGCGCCCCAGATGTCGGGATCCTTGTTGAAGTCCCAGTTCACTCCAGCAGGAAAACTCTCGCCCGAGTAGTACCAGTGTTCTCCGTCGAGTGCTTCCCAGATACGTTTGAGAGCGTAGTAATCCTTGATATATTCGTCGCTTTCGTAAAGCGTGATCTTGGCTTCGACGTCCGTGGTCTGGTTATCTTCTACAGTGAAGATCACCTCTGCAGGCCGTGCGTTCGTTTCGAGCGCGGTTTTGTTCTCATCGTAGGTCGCATACGATACGATGCGGTATTCGCCCGCAGGCAGCGACAGCAGCGAATCGCACTTGCTCGACGTCGTCTGATAACCGAACGTGCCGTTTTCTTCGTTCTTCTCGTCGAAATGCACCGAGAAAGTCATCGGCAGTTTCTCGAAGGTCGTCAGGTCGTTGGTCTCCGTGTTCCGCACGGTCAGATCCACCTGCGCGATTTCGTCGAACGTATATTGGCGGCTCACATCTCCCGCCCGGGTGTTTTTCGGCGTCTGCTCGAACGCCGACATGTCTTTGAGAAGCGTTACGCGTATTTTGCCGCGCGGCGTTACGTCTACCGTCAGATCGTGCATCGTCAGACCGCCCGCCACCACCGTCAGGTCGGGATCTTGCGGCAGACCGTTGTAAAGCAGTTCATCGTTGATGTCGTAGAGCGAGAAGGCCACTACCCGGTAGTCTCCCGTCAGCAGCTTGAGTTTGGTGCTGCGCAGGCCGAATTCCGCTGCTTCCTTGTCGGCAGCGTCCAGCGTCAGAGTCTGAGCGATCAGCGTGCCGTTGTAATCCAGGCGCACCGTTACCTTCGTCGCATCCGACAAGTAGTCCAGCTGCGATTGAACGGCCCGGCTGGCAGGCGCATAGGACGCCTCCTTGTAAAGCTTGAATTGTACGTAGCCGTAGTCGAGGTCGCGGTTGTCGATGCCGTCGTCTGCGGAGCATCCGCCGAGGAAAGCCATCGCCAGGCACGCGAGCGTCGCGGTTACGATCGATTTCATAAGTTTCATGTTCAAAAACTTGTGCTGTGTTCTCCGTTAATTTATGGTCGTTTGTAAAAAGCGCCCCCGTACCCCTCGGTGCCGGGGGCGCTTCGTTTCGTCATCGGTTATTCGTCGTCCTCCGAGTAGGAAGTCAGGTCGAGCGTGCAGACAAGCACAACTACTGTACTCCACGATGAATCGTAGAATACAATGCTGCTGGTCATCGTCTTTTCGCCGTCGGGCAGTTTGGTGTAATCCATCGAGATGATGGTCGTTCCGTCGCCCGGTTCGTACGACAGCCATTCGTCTGCGTTCGAGATACCCTTCTCCGGCAGACCTTTCAGCGCCGACATCGTCGCATAAGGTTTACGGAACGTCAGGTGGTATACCGGAGCTCCGTTGCCCGGATTGTACTCCTCGAAGAGCTCACCCGAGGTCAGCAGTTCGAGCGACGATTCATCCAGCATCGGAGCGTATTGCGGCCATTGGAATTCAACCGTGATCGCTCCTTCGTTGCCGCCGAGGTTTACTTTTTCGTCATAAATGCAGCGGATCACCACAAAGGCGCCTTCCGCATCTTCGAAGACTACGTAGCCTACATGGGCCAGCCCTTCGTTCATTTGCGAGCTGTTGCCGCACTTGTCTTTGGACGGGGCCATGTCGATAACGATGCCGTTGTTGACCTTGCGTACCGTCAGCCACGAATCCGACTCCGCCATAGGATTCAGATCGTAGTCATAGGCTTTGTATGCGGTGTATTCC
>JAIDKM010000033.1 GCA_029051915.1 Alistipes sp.
CTCCGGAGGAGAAACGGATACAGGCGGGTGAAAAGTCCGGCCCGGCAATCGGCAACGGCAAAACGACCTTGACGATTCACCGCAAAAAAAGCCCGGCGATAAAGCCGGGCTTTCCATATCGGAGCGCGAACGCTACCGGATCTTGCGGATGATCTCGCCGCCGTGGACGATGGCCTTTTCATTGTCGGGCAACATTTTCCAAGCCCGCTCGGGCAAGGACTTCTTGAGGCCGATCATGACGTTCTCCATCCTGACGACGGGGCAGACCTTGAGGTAACCGCCCAAAATCATGGTGTTGAACAACTTGGCCTGCCCCATGCGGGCGCACTCGGCCGTAGCGTCGATGGCGTAGACCGAGATGTCCTCGCGGACGGGATGCCGTGTGATGCCGTTGGTGTCGTAGATCAACACGCCGCCGGGCCTGACCATCGGCTCGAACTTCTCCATGGACTGCTGGTTGAGAATAATGGCCGTATCGAACTCGTGCGCGATGGGCGACGAAATTTTCCGATCGGAGAGAATGACGGTAACGTTGGCCGTACCGCCGCGCATCTCGGGCCCGTAAGAAGGCATCCAAGTAACCTCGTAATCCTGCATGACCCCGGAGTAAGCGAGAATCTTGCCCATCGAGAGGACACCCTGTCCTCCGAAACCTGCTATAATCAACGTCTCTTTCATAATCGTCTGCGCACTTATTCGACCTCCTTGATGTCGCCCAGGGGATAGAACGGCAACATGTTCTGCTCCAACCACTCGTTCGAAGCGACGGGCGAGAGCTTCCACCCGCTGTTGCAAGTAGACACGACCTCGACGAGCGAAAAACCCTTGCCCTCCATCGACCGCTGGAACGCCTTCTTGATAGCCGCCTTGCACTTGCGCACGTTGGCGGGCTTATGGACGCTCTGCCGGGTGATGAAAGTGGCGCCGTCGAGGTGGGCCATCATCTCGGCGATCTTATACGGATAACCGTTGAGCCGCGGGTCGCGGCCGTAGGGCGTCGTGGCGGTCTTCATACCCAAGAGGGTAGTGGGGGCCATCTGACCGCCCGTCATACCGTAGATCGCATTGTTGATATAGATCGCCACGACGTTCTCGCCGCGGGCCGCGGCGTGGATCGACTCGGCCGTACCGATAGCCGAGAGGTCGCCGTCGCCCTGGTAAGTGAAGACCATCGTATCGGGCTTCAGCCGCTTGACGGCCGTAGCGACGGCCAAAGCGCGTCCGTGCGCCGCCTCGATCCAGTCGATGTCGATGTAATTATACGCGAACACCGAACACCCGACGGGCGAGACGCCCACGCATTTGTCGGCCAGACCCAGTTCGGCGATGACCTCGGCGACGAGCTTATGCACCGTGCCGTGGCTGCAACCGGGGCAATAGTGCATGACATTGTCGGTGATGAGCTCCGGTTTGGCGTAAACCAGATTCTCCTGTTTGATTTCAACCTCTGCCATATCGGTCTTTACATTTTAATCAATTTATCCTTGAGTGCGGCCAACACCTCGTCGGGGTTGAACAACATGCCGCCCTGACGTCCGTAGTGCTCGACGGTAGACTTGCCGCCGACGGCCACACTTACGTCCTCGAACTTCTGTCCG
>JAIDKM010000330.1 GCA_029051915.1 Alistipes sp.
GCGAGGAGCAGAACAAGAAGTCCAACGTCGGAACGATCTCCTACATCCCCGCCCTCTTCGGCATCGGCTGCGCTTCGGTCGTCATCCGCGGATTGATCGGCGAAATGTAGCGCCCGCCCCAAGCCGACAAAACCCGTCCACCGGCAAAACCCGCCTGCCGGAAAAACCTGCCCCAAGCCGGAAAAATCCGCCCCAACACAAAAAAGGGTACGATTCGCATCGTACCCTTTTTCTCGTTCCGTTCGGAGTTATTCCGCCAGCACCTCGGCGACTTTGGCCTTGAGCGCTTCGCCACGCAGACCGCGGGCTACGATCGTGCCGTCGGGGCCGAAGAGGATGATGTGGGGAATGCCGTCGATGCCGTAGAGTTCGGTCGGCACTGCCTGCGCATCGATGATCTCGGGCCACTCGATACCCAGCTGCTCGGCAGCCTTGCACGTATCTTCACGCTTGTCCCATACGGCGATGCCCAGCACCTCGAACTTCTCGCCGCGGTACTTCTCCCACACTTCGCGGATGTTGGGGATCTCGCGACGGCAGGGGCCGCACCACGAGGCCCAGAAGTCCACCAGCACGTATTTGCCTTTGCCTACGTAGTCCGAGAGCTTGGCAGCCGTGCCGTCCGGATTGCCGTTTTCGATCGTAAAGTCGACGAAAGGCATCCCCTCGGCCGTCTTTTTCAGCGCGTCGTTCTTCTCGATCACTTTCTTCACCGGGCCGAAATCGCGTACGCGGGCGCCCGCCAGCGCCAGCGCCTCGTCGAACTCCTCGGGCGTCTCCAGATCCGACGACCAACGCCAAAAAGCATAGGCACCCAGAATATTGTCGTTTGCTTCCACCAGCGGACGGGCCGCTTCGCCCAGCGCCTTGTTCGTGCTGGCCACCAGTTCGTCGGCTTTCGCTTCGAGTTCTTCTTCGCTCAGCGACTCGTCGTCCAGCAAGGCTTTGTACTGCGCGTAAAAAAACATTTGAATCGAATCGTACTGCGCTTCGAAAGCGTTCTTCTGTTCGTTGAGCGCCGAGCCGGTGGCGTTGTGGGCTTTCATGTCAACCGTCAGGTCGCCGCCCTCCACGATCAGGTTGGCGTAGTCGCGGCCCATCCCCACCCGATAGAGGGCATCGCCCGCAATCGCGCCTTTGAATTCGAAGCGGCCTTCGGCCACCACCGCGCTGTCGACCTTGCTGCTCGTGTTGTAATCGTAAAGATTGACCGTCTCGCCGTCGTGCGACGGATCCACTTCGCCCACAATGGTGTAGGCCTTTTTCGGCGTGCAGGAGGCGAACAGGGCCGCGCAGGCTGCAACAACCAGCAGGATTCTTTTCATACCTATCGTGTTTTAAGGTTATTTCATCTCCACCAGCGACTCGCCCGTCATGTCGGCCGGCTTCTCAAGACCCATCAGGTCGAGCACCGTGGGGGCTACGTCGGCCAGAATGCCGTCGCGCACCGACTTCACGCGATCCGACACCACCACGATGGGCACCGGATTGAGCGAGTGGGCCGTGTTGGGCGTTCCGTCGGGGTTCACCGCATTGTCGGCGTTTCCGTGGTCGGCGATCTGCACCACTTCGTAGCCGTTGCGTTTGGCCGCCTCGACCACCTTTTCGACACATCCGTCCACCGCTTCGACCGCCTTGACAATGGCGTCGTAGACTCCCGTGTGGCCCACCATGTCGCCGTTGGCGAAGTTCAGGCAGATGAAGTCGAACTTCCGCTCGTCGAGCGCCGCCGCCAGCTTGTCGGCCACTTCGGGCGCCGACATCTCGGGTTGCAGGTCGTAGGTCGCCACCTTGGGCGAAGCGACCAGAATGCGTTCTTCGCCTTCGAAGGTCTCTTCGCGGCCGCCGTTCAGGAAGAACGTTACGTGAGCGTACTTCTCCGTCTCGGCGATGCGCAATTGCTTGAGGCCTTGCTTCGAGACCCATTCGCCGATCGTGTCGGGCACGTTCTCCTTGTCGAAAAGAATGTGCAGTCCCGTGAACTTGGCATCGTAGGGGGTCATACAGCAGTAGTAGAGCGGCAGGGTGTGCATCCC
>JAIDKM010000331.1 GCA_029051915.1 Alistipes sp.
TCGAATTCGACGTGCTGACCTTCGTTGAGCGACTTGAAACCATCCGTTAAGATGCCCGAGAAGTGAACGAAAATCTCTTTGCCGTTCTCTCCCGTAATGAATCCGTAGCCTTTCTTGCTATCGAACCATTTTACCTGACCTTTCATAAAAAAGTTATTAAGTGTTAAAGTGTCCGACAAAGTAACGCAAAAATCATTGGTTTTCAAAACTTATTCTCTTATTTTTTCGACTTTGCAGGATTTTTTTTATATTTGGCCGAAGATTCGTATCTAAATTCAGCGATATGGGTAGAAAATTCAGATTTGCTTTGGCGGCCCTGTTAGGGTTCTCGGCTGCCTGTTCGTCGGCCCGGCATTCGGCCGGCCGGACTTCGGGGCCTCAGGAGGCCATCGGGGTCGAGGTTCGTTCCGACACGACGCACTACCGGGTCGTGGCCATGTACGGCGTCCGTTCTCCGCGGAGCGGCGGTTCGAAGGCTGTTCCGTTGGCTCCCGACCAGAGCGCCGATTCGCTTCGTTCTGCACCC
Organism: Alistipes sp.; assembly: GCA_029051915.1. Lineage (GTDB taxonomy): Bacteria > Bacteroidota > Bacteroidia > Bacteroidales > Rikenellaceae > Alistipes. The sequence continues at coordinate 527 of JAIDKM010000331.1, forward strand.
GCTCCGGATACGACCGGCGCTCCGAGTGCCGAGTAGCCATGTCGGGGCGTCGGCTGGGTCTTCGCAAGCGTTGGGCCCTCAATATCTTTTCCGACCTTTATAAGGACACGGTCGCCGCGCATCGGCTCGATACGCTTTTTTGGGAGTGTACGTTGCGGTGCAACCTCTCTTGCCGGCATTGCGGCAGCGATTGCCGCGTCGACCCCGGGGTCAGGGACATGCCCGTCGAGGATTTCCTCCGGGTGCTCGACACGGAGATCTCTCCGCATGTCGATCCCGCTTCCGTGCTCATCATCTTCTCCGGCGGCGAGGTGCTCGTGCGCGACGATCTGGAGGTCGCCGGCCGCGAGGTCTCGCGGCGCGGTTTCCCTTGGGGCATGGTTACCAATGGCATGGCTTTGACCGACAAACGCTTGCAGGGTTTGCTCGATGCCGGCTTGCGCAGCATCTCCGTCAGCCTCGACGGGTTCGAGCGCGAGCATAACTACATTCGGGGCAATTCCCTCAGTTATTCCCGGGCGCTCGATGCTGTCAGGCGGGTCTCCCGCGTGCCGGGGCTCGCTTACGACGTCGTTACGTGCGTTACCGGGGCTTTGGTTCCGCAGTTGGAGGCGTTCCGCGACATGTTGATCGCCGAGGGCGTGCGGGCGTGGCGGTTGTTTTCGATTTTTCCCGTCGGACGGGCCAAGGACGATCAGTCGTTAAGGTTGACCGACGTTCAGTTCCGCGAATTGTTGGAGTTCATCAAACGAACTCGCAAGGAGGGACGTATCGACGTCAGCTACGCTTGCGAGGGTTTTCTGGGCGGTTACGAGTCCGATGTCCGCGACCATTTCTTCCAGTGCGCCGCCGGGGTCTCGAGCGCGTCGATCCGCGGCGACGGGGCGATTTCCGGGTGTACTTCCATCCGCGCCAATTTCCATCAGGGCAATATCTACCACGACAGTTTCTGGGACGTCTGGCAGAATCGGTTCGAGCCGTTCCGCAACCGGGAGTGGGCTCGGCGCGGCCCGTGCGCCGATTGCAAGATGTTCCGTTATTGTTTGGGCGGCGGCATGCACCTCCACGACGACAACGGCGATTTGCTCTATTGCCATTATCATAAGTTGTAGTCTTCGATAGCAGCTTTCGGCCCGGAGTGGCGGGGGAACGAATGCTTCCGCCAGCGCGGCCGCAGATTCAGCAGTCCACCGCCCCGTTAAGAACGGGGTTTTATGGGGAAATAGAACGAGTGTATCTCTGTTCGACCTTCTCTGTCCCCGCCCGGCGGTTGTTCATCCCAGTCTGACGGGAAGCCGCACCCTTCCCGTCATTCATTCCAGCGATTGCTTCTTGCGCCTGCTTCGGGCTACCGCGTCTACTCGTCGGGAGCTCTGAACGTCGTCGGCTCGAATGGCTATTGTTGGTCTTCTTCGGCGGCCGCAGCAGGCAATGCCAGTGGGGGTAGCTTGAGTTTTACATCGACCGATATCAATCCGCTCAATACCCTCCAGCGCGCCCGTGGCTTCACTGTGCGCTGCGTCCAGTATCTGCAGGCTGCTTTTTTTCGGGTTTTAGGCGATCGGACCGGTGCTGCCGTATCCGGCGATGAGCCGGATGCGCTTCGAATATTCGTCTTTCTTTCGGTGCACCGTTTTCTTTTTTCGTAATTTTTTTTGTTGTTTCGGATTTTCGGTGTATCTTTGTGCGCTCTTACAGGAGTAGGGGCTTTGTTCGGGGTGTAGCGCAGTCCGGTTAGCGCGCCAGCTTCGGGAGTTGGAGGTCGCTGGTTCGAATCCAGTCTCCCCGACAGCAGAAAATCAGACAAAAAAACCTTTGCCTGCAAGGCAAAGGTTTT
>JAIDKM010000332.1 GCA_029051915.1 Alistipes sp.
CTCGGCCCCTCTTCGGCCCCGGTTTCTCCGTTCGGCTCCTTTCTCGGCCTCCTTTGACCTCAGGTTTTTCTTTTGGCTCGGCCCTCTTTTTCTCTATCCTCGGCTCCCTCCGGTCCCGGTTTCCGGCTCCTTCTCTCGCCTCCCCCCCCCGGCTTCAGTGCGCTAGGATCTTTTTTTCGATTTCTTCGACTTGGTGGCGGAAGTTCTTGTCCGTTTCCAGGAGGTTCGACACCGCCTTGCACGAGTGGAGTACCGTGGCATGGTTGCGGCCGCCGATCGCCGAGCCGATGGTCGTCAGCGGGGCTTTGGTGTGTTGCTTGGCCAGGTACATGGCTATCTGGCGGGCTTGCGCTATTTCGCGGGTTCTCTCCGTGGAGTTAAAGCGGTCGTAGTCAAGATTCAGGTGCTTGCATACCACGTCGATGATGTGGTCTATGGTGATCTCTTTCTGATAGAGTTTCACGTAGACTTTCAGGATCTCTTTGGCCAGCGTCGGCGTGATCTTGCGACCCAGGAACGAGGCGTTCGCCACCAGCGACGACAGGGCTCCTTCTATCTCTCGGACGTTGGCCGATATGTTGTCCGCCAGGTAGGCCGCTACTTCGTCCGTGATCTGCGCTCCGAGTCGTTGCGCCTTGGCACGGATGATCTTCAGCTTCGTTTCGTAGTCGGGCGTGTCCAGGCGCGCCGATAGTCCCCATTTGAAGCGGGTCAGCAGGCGTTGTTCTATGTCTTTCAGCTCCACGGGCGGCTTGTCCGACGTCAGAATCAGCTGTTTGCCGGCCAGTTGCAGGTGGTTGAATATGTTGAAGAAGGCATTTTGCGTGCCCGTCTTTCCCGTCAGTTCTTGGATGTCGTCGATAATCAGTACGTCGATCATCTGGTAGAAATGGATGAAGTCGGGGATCTCGCCGTTCTTGTAGGCCGTCTGGAACTGGGCTTGGAACTTGTTCATCGAAACATAGAGTACCTGCAGTTCCGGATGGCGTTGGCGCACTTCGTGGCCGATGGCTTGTACGATGTGGGTCTTGCCGAGCCCCGAATCTCCATATATATATAGGGGGTTGAAAGGCGTGTTGCCCGGGTTCACCGCCACGGACATGCCTGCCGAGCGGGCCAGGCGGTTGCATTCGCCCTCGATGAAGGCTCCGAACGTCAGACTCGGGTTCAGCTGCGGGTCGATGATGATCTTCTTGAGGCCCGGTATGACAAAAGGATTTTTTATATTTGCAGTGTTCGTCTGCGTGTTGAAGCGCGCGATCGCCGTCGTGTCCGCTTCGGAGGGCACGTTCACGGGCGCCGTCGTGCGCGGCACCGCATAGTGCAGCCGGGTCTGCTGACCGTAGAGCTGCGAGATGATCGGTTTCAAGAACGGAATGTAGTTCTTCTCGATCTGGTGGACGTAGCTTTCGTTGGGTACCCGCAGGCGCAGCGTCGTTCCGTCGAATTCGAGCGGTACGATGGGCTGGAACCACTTCCGGAACTCTTCGGCCGTAGTTTGGGCCTTGATGCGGTCCAGGCAGTTCTGCCACATGTCGCTATATGTCTGCGGGTTGTTCAGCATGATAGGGGTGTTGCACTGTTTTTGATGCGACAAAGTTGTGAATAAATTCGCAAAAAAATCTTCGGAAAGCGGTTGCAAATGTTCTTTTTTTATATATAGAAAAACAACGTTTTCCGGGCTCGAAATTTTAACTCGCTGATATTGAATAATCGAATTTTATTTCTTATATTTGCATATAAATTTTTTGGAGCGATTCGATCTTGAACTATAAATAAAACTAATGAATCTTATGGCAAACGAAGTAGAACAAATGGTGCTTCAGAAGGCACAGGGTTGGCTCGACGGGCACTACGACGAGGAGACTAAAAAGCAGGTCAAGTATTTGATCGACAATGATATGAAGGAGCTCGTCGAGTCTTTCTACAAGGATCTCGAATTCGGTACGGGCGGTCTTCGCGGCATCATGGGCGTGGGTTCCAACCGCATGAATATCTATACCGTAGGGGCCGCCACACAGGGCTTGGCCAACTACCTCAAAAGGAATTTCGCGGGCGAGCGTATCCGCGTCGCCATCGCCCACGACAGCCGCAATAATTCGCGGATGTTCGCCGAGCGCGTCGCCGACATCTTCGCTTCGAACGACTTCGACGTCTTCCTCTTCGACGCTCTGCGTCCCACGCCTGAGTTGAGCTTCGCCATCCGCGAGTTGAAGTGTCATTCGGGCGTCGTCGTTACCGCTTCGCACAACCCGAAAGAATATAACGGTTACAAGGCTTATTGGAACGACGG
>JAIDKM010000333.1 GCA_029051915.1 Alistipes sp.
GTCTCGACGGTTGACCGAATGTTGAAAAAACACCTCCTCCGGGCGGTGTTTTTTATTTTCCTTATACTATATTTGCATCACCAAACCCAATACTCCGCTATGGCAATCCACAAAATCAAGATTTTCTCGGGCCGCGGCTCGGAATACCTGGCTACGAAGATCGCGGCCAGCTTCGGCACGACGCTCGGACAGTCGGAAGTACTCCATTTCAGCGACGGCGAGTTCCAGCCCTGCTACAACGAGTCGATCCGCGGCTGCACGGTCTTCATCATCCAGTCGACCTTCCCGCCCTCGGACAATCTGATGGAACTGCTGATGATGGTCGACGCGGCCAAACGCGCCTCGGCGCATCAAGTCGTGGCCGTCATGCCTTACTTCGGCTGGGCCCGGCAGGATCGCAAAGACCGCCCGCGCGTGCCGATCGGAGCCAAGCTGGTAGCCAACATGCTCATGGCCGCAGGTGCCGACCGCATCATGACGATGGATCTGCATGCCGACCAGATCCAGGGATTCTTCGATGTGCCGGTGGACGCCCTCTATGCCAGCGGCATCTTCGTGCCCTACATCCGGAGTCTCGACATCGAAGACCTCTCGATCGCAGCGCCCGACATGGGCGGCGCCAAGCGGGCCAACACCTACGCCAAACTTCTGGGCACGCCGATCATCATCTCGCACAAGGAGCGCGCGAAAGCCAACGTTGTAGGCAAGATGACCGCCATCGGCGACGTCGAGGGCCGCAACATCCTCATCGTGGACGACATGATCGACACGGCCGGAACGATCTGCATGGCCGCCGACATGCTTATGGCCCGCGGCGCCAAGAGCGTCCGTGCCGCCATCACCCACCCCGTGCTCTCAGGCCCGGCCTACGAACGGATCAACGACAGCGCCCTGCAGGAGGTGATCGTAACCGACACGATTCCGCTCAACCCCGACAAGGATCTGCACAAATTCACGGTGCTGACCGTCGCCGACGTCATCGCCGACGTCATCGAGCGCGTACACAACTACAAGGAAATCTCCTCGATCTTCTTCAAATAAGAGATCCCGGGTTACAAGAGAAACGGCCGCCGCCCCTTCCGGGACGGCGGCCGTCTTTTTCTCGCAGACGACTCCTACTTCAGCGGGCTGTCCGGCTCGCGGGCCATGACCAGGTAGAACATGCGATCGAGGAACGCCGGCGCGAACTTCTTGACGAAATGCGTGGCACGTCCCTCGATCTCCATCAGGCACAGGCGCTTGCGGCGGGCAACTCCCCGGGCGATGATCCGCGCCACCTCCTCGGAAGTCATCATCTTCTCCTCGTTGCGGGGCGTCTCGCCCTGCTGCGAACCGTCGGCCGTAAGGGCCGAGAAACGGACGTTCGACGCCGTGAAGCCCGGGCAGGCGATCATGACATGCAACCCCTTCTTGAGGTTCTCGATACGCAAGGTCTCCAGAAATCCGGTCATGGCGTACTTCGAAGCCGAATAACCCGTGCGGCCGGGCAAGCCATGCAGACCGGCCACCGACGACACGCCGACGACGGAACCTTTCGACGCCTGGAGGTAAGGCAGCGCATACTTGCAGCAGTTGACCGTGCCCCAGAAATTGACGTCCATCAAACGATGCAGCACGTCGAGGTCTACCTCGTCGAAGATCGCCCGCATCGAGAGTCCTGCATTGCAGATCAGCACATCCACGCCGCCGAACTCGCGCACGGCCGTCTCGATCAGCTCGCGGCACTCCTCGGGTTTCGTAACGTCGACCCCGCAATAGGCGGCCTGACCGCCCTTTTCGCGAATCTCGCCGGCAATCAGCTGCAATTTCTGTATGCTCCGGGCTCCCAGGACGACCCGTGCGCCGCGCGCTGCGAATTCGCGCGCCAAAGCCTCGCCGATACCCGACGAAGCGCCCGTAACGACGACCGTCTTATTGTTGAAATTCTTCATATTCGATCATTTATTTCGATTTGCAGATTGTCGTAAGCCAAATGCACTCCCTCGGGCAACGTGGGGTCGGTCGCGGCATGCAGCCCGATCTCGTGGGACATGTGCGTCAGGAAAGCCCGCTGCGGCCCGACACGCCGGATAAGAGCGAGCGCCTCGTCGACATTGAAGTGCGAATCATGGAGTTTGAACCTCAACGCGTTGACCACCAAGACCTCTACGCCGCACAGTTTCTCGACTTCGCTGTCGTCGATCGTCTTGAAATCGGTCAGATAGGCCAGCGGCCCGATGCGGAATCCGGTAACGGTGAAACGATCCGAATGATGCCCCGAAACCGGAACGATCTCCACTCCGCCGACCTCGAACGGCCGGGCCGGATCGATCTCGTGCAGCTCGATTTCCGGTACGCCGCGGTACTTGTCCTGCACGAAAGCGTAGTCGAAATCCTTGCGCACGACAGCGGCAGTGGGAGCCGCAGCATAGAGATCGATGCGATGGATCTGCGGATAATCCACGAAGTTGAAGGCCCGCACGTCGTCCAGGCCGCCCGTATGATCCTTGTGTCCGTGCGTCAGCAGGATGGCATCGAGGTGCCGCACGCCCGTGCGGAGCATCTGGTAACGGAAGTCGGGCCCGGCGTCGATCACCAAACGCACGCCGCGCACCTCGATCATCGCCGAAGTACGCAGCCGGCAGTCGTGCGGATCCTGCGAAGTGCAGACCTCGCAGCGACACCCGATCACCGGCACGCCCTGCGAAGTTCCCGTTCCCAAAAAGGTGAGTTTCATCCTTGCAAAATTAAGAAT
>JAIDKM010000334.1 GCA_029051915.1 Alistipes sp.
GGCTGTAGATCGAACCCAGCAACGTGAAGTGGATCAAGCTGCCGACGATCAACAGAAAGAAGAAGATCAAGAAGTTTACGAGCATGTACATCCAGAACTCCTGACGACGTGCGCGGCTCTTGAAATCGGCGTAATGATTCTTGATGACGGTCAAATACCAATTCATAGTAAAGAAAATTTATGAGTTAATAATTTGTTAAGTGCCTACTCTGTTATGGATTTTCGGCAACTTCCGTAATAAGATTCTAATAACTGCGGGCGAAGAGCACGCGGCGGTGCGACGGCTTGCCGGAGAAGACGCAGGAACCCTCCTCGTCCGGAGCGTCGACCGGAATGCAACGGATCGTGGCCTTGGTAGCCTCCTTGATGGCGACCTCGGTCTCGACGGTGCCGTCCCAATGTGCGGAGATGAAGCCGCCCTTCTCGTCGAGGACGCGCTTGAACTCCTCCCACGTATCGACGCGCGTAATCATCGAGTTGCGGTAGTCGAGCGCCTTTCGGAAGATATTCTCCTGGATGGCGGTCATCAGAGACTCGATGCGCTCGACCAACCCCTCCTGCGGAAGGGTCTCCTTTTCGAGCGTGTCGCGCCGCACGAGCTCGACGGTGCCGTTCTCCATGTCGCGGCCGCCCATGGCCAGACGCACGGGCACGCCCTTGAGCTCGTACTCGGCGAACTTGAAGCCGGGGCGCACGTTGTCGCGATCGTCGATCTTGACGCTGATGCCCTTGGCCCGCAATGCGGCGGCGATGGTCTCGAAGCGGGCGACGATCTCGGCGAGCTGCTCCTCGGTCTTGTAGATCGGAACCATGACGACCTGGATGGGAGCGAGCTTCGGCGGCAGAACGAGGCCGTTGTTATCGGAATGGGCCATGATGAGGGCGCCCATCAGACGAGTGGAGACGCCCCACGAAGTAGCCCAGACGTATTCGAGCTTGCCCTCCTTGTTGACGTACTGCACGTCGAACGCCTTGGCGAAATTCTGCCCGAGGAAGTGCGACGTACCGCTCTGAAGCGCCTTGCCGTCCTGCATCAACGCCTCGATGGTGAGCGTATCCTCGGCGCCGGCGAAGCGCTCGTTGGGCGACTTGTGGCCCACGACGACCGGCACGGCCATCCACTCCTGGGCGAAACGCTCGTAGACGTGGATCATCTTCGTAGCCTCCTCGATAGCCTCCTCGCGAGTGGCGTGGGCCGTATGGCCCTCCTGCCAGAGGAACTCGGCGGTGCGCAGGAACAGACGCGTGCGCATCTCCCACCGCACGACGTTGGCCCACTGGTTGCAGAGGATCGGCAGGTCGCGGTAAGACTGGATCCAATTCTTATAAGTATTCCAGATGATGGTCTCCGAAGTAGGACGCACGATCAACTCCTCCTCGAGCTTGGCATCGGGGTCGACGACGACGCCCTTGCCCTCGGGGTCGTTCTTGAGCCGGTAGTGGGTAACGACGGCGCACTCCTTGGCGAAACCCTCGACGTGGTGGGCCTCCTTCGAAAAGAACGACTTGGGAATGAACAACGGGAAGTAGGCGTTCTGATGCCCCGTCTCCTTGAACATGGCGTCCAGAGCGTCGTGCATCTTCTCCCAGATGGCGTAGCCGTAGGGTTTGATGACCATGCAACCGCGCACGGCCGAATTCTCGGCCAGTCCAGCCTTGACGACCAGGTCGTTGTACCACTGCGAGTAGTTGTCGTCCGACTTGGTCAGGTCTTTGAGTTCCTTTGCCATAGCTATGATTTTTCTTGTATTTCTGCGTTTCTGTGCCGCAAAAATAGAAAATATAAGGCAAATATCGTCCAAAGTCCCGGAATTTTTCGTGCAGGCGGGGATTCGGAGCCCCGGAACTTCAGGGGAACGAGCGGGCGTTGCGGGTGGCGGTGGATGGGGCGCCTTTCGGAATGGATGCGGCCGGCTGGAGCGATTTCCGGGATGCGGGGCTGTTTCCTGGGATGCGGGAACTTTGCGGAGTTTCGGGCCCCGGGGATTACTCCTGGAGCAGGCGCAGCCGCCATGCGTCGGGCACGGGCTCGCTGGCCTGCGACGCGAAGTTGAAGACGACCATGACGGAACGGCTCTCGGAACGCACGTCGCTGC
>JAIDKM010000335.1 GCA_029051915.1 Alistipes sp.
CATGTCGCGGATCATCTCGACGTAACGGCGGTTGATCCGTACCTCGGGGACGTTGTAGGAGTTGAGCGAAAGGTGGAAACGTCCGTCCTGATAATCGAGGATGAAGTCGGGAATGATGTAGGGCGTCGTATCGGTTCCTCCCTCGGCATAGAGGTTGCCGGGCTTGGGCGACAGATGCCGGATCTCGGCAATCGCCTCGCGGAAATCGTCCTCGGAGATCTGCAGGCGTGCGATGAGTTTCTCGTAGTGCTTCTTGACGAACTCCTCGAAATAAGAGGTCAGAATCTTGCGTGCCAGACGCCGCGGCCGGGTGTTGATCGCTTTCTGATTCATCTGCAACAACAGGCATTCGCGCAGGTTGCGCGCCCCGACGCCCGCCGGCTCCAACTCGTGGATGACACCCAGCAACCGTTCCAGCTCCCCGGCCGTGGTTTCGATACCGACCGAAAAAGCGATGTCGTCGGCCACCGACTCCAGATCGCGCCGCAGGTAACCGTCCTCGTCGATGCTGCCGATCAGGTAGACCGCCAGCCGCATGTCGCGCTCCGAGAGAGTGCGGTAACCCAGCTGTTCGACCAGATACTCCTGCAGGGAACGTCCTCCCGAGAGAAACACGGGGCGCTGCTTGTCGTCTTTCGAATAGTTGTTGATCCGGCTTTTGTAAGCCGGCGTATCGTCCTCGCGCAAGTACTCCTCGACCGAAATCTGCTGCGGCTCGACATCCTCCTCGGGCGACCGCTCCTCCTCTTCGAGCACGATGTTCTCCTCGATCTCCTGCTTGATGCGCTGCTCGAGCTGTACGGTGGGCAGCTCCAGCAACTTGATCATCTGGATCTGCTGCGGAGAGAGTTTCTGCTGAAGCGAAATGATCTGTCTCTGATTGATGGCCATACGCCCTTCGTAATTAAAAATTAAGAATTCTTCGTGCATCCCTCAAGCGGGAAAGCGCACTCCCTCGGGGACGGCGTTTCCCGGAACCCGGCTCACGGCCGGCACTCCGATTTCCGAATTTTTAATCTTCAAGTCCTGATCTTAGAAATCGGCGTGCTGCGGCGTGCGCGGGAAGGGCTGCACGTCGCGGATGTTGGGCAGGCCCGTTACGAAGATCAGCAGCCGATCG
>JAIDKM010000336.1 GCA_029051915.1 Alistipes sp.
AAGCCATCAAGAATGTCGATGACAATCGGATGGTTGGCATTCACCGCAATCGTAAAGTCATCGGGCATCTGACCGTAGAACTGGCTCATACCGCCGCCGCCCATCTGCGCCATCTCTTTCATGCGGCGCATGAATTCGTTCTGCGTAATGACTACGGGCGCCTCGTCCGGCGACATGGCTTCGAACGAAATGTGGTAGTGGATCTTCTCGTCGGCAGGCATCTGACTCTCGAATACCGGCGTCAGAATCTCCTGCTGAGCCTCGGTAAGGGCCATTTTCAGCTGTTCGTCCTTTTGAATCAGTTTGTCCACTACGTCGCTGTCGACACGCACGAAGCGCGTTCCCTGGTTCTTCGACTCATACCAGTTGATGTAATGATTGTCCAGCTGGCCGTTCATCTCCAGCACATCGTAGCCCTTGCCTTTGGCCGCTTCGAGGAACGTATGTTTCTCTTCGACATCGTCAACATAGAGCAATACGAGCGTCTTGTTCTTGTCTGTCTGATTCTCCTTGACCAGTTCGGTGTACTCCTTGGGCGTAAAATATTTGCCGTCGACATTCTTCCAGAGCATGAAATCCGCGGCTTTCTCCGCGAACTTCTCGTCGGTGAGAATACCGTATTGGATGAAAATCTTGAGATCGTCCCACTTGGCTTCGTAATCGGTACGCATGGTCGTGAAAAGCTCCTGCAGCCGGTCGGCCACCTTGCGGGTGATGTAGCTCGAAATCTTCTTCACGTTGCCGTCGCTCTGCAGATAGCTGCGCGAGACGTTGAGCGGAATGTCGGGCGAGTCGATCACACCATGCAGCAGCGTCAGGTACTCCGGCACAATGCCTTCGACCTGATCCGTTACGAAAACCTGGTTCGAGTAGAGCTGGATCTTGTTTTTCTGAATCTCGAAGTTGTTGCGGATCTTCGGGAAGTAAAGAATACCTGTCAAGTGGAACGGATAATCAATATTCAGATGGATGTAGAACAAAGGATCGTCGCTCATAGGATAGAGTTCGCGGTAGAACTCCTTGTACTGTTCTTCGGTAATCTCAGTCGGCTTGCGCGTCCAAAGCGGCTCTACATTGTTGATGACGTTGTCCTTGTCGGTATCGACATACTTGCCGTCCTTCCACTCCTTGACCTTGCCTGAAACAATAGGCACAGGCAGAAAACGACAATATTTTTTCAGCAGTTCGTCGATTTTGGCCTGCTCGGCATATTCGAGCGTGTCTTCGGCAAGATGAAGCACGATCGTCGTGCCGCGGTCGCGCGTCTCGGCAAGCTCCTCCATCTCGAACTCAGGTGTGCCGGTGCAGCTCCAGTGTACGGCCTGCGTCCCCTCCTTGTAGGACTGCGTAAAAATTTCGACCTTGTCGGCAACCATGAAGGAGGAGTAGAAACCCAGACCGAAGTGGCCGATGATGGCCTGATTCTGATACTTGGCCATAAACTCCTCGGCACCCGAAAAAGCGATTTGATTAATATATTTGTCCACCTCGTCGGCCGTCATGCCGATACCTCGGTCGGTAACGGTAAGCGTCTTCTTCTCCTTGTCGACTGCAACGCGCACGGAGAGGTCGCCCAGCTCTCCTTTCATTTCACCGATCGACGAGAGGGTTTTCAGCTTCTGCGTGGCATCCACGGCGTTGGAGATCAGCTCGCGCAGGAAAATTTCATGATCCGAGTAGAGAAATTTCTTGATTACGGGAAATATATTCTCCGTAGTTACTCCGATTTTTCCGTTTTTCATCTTATCGTTTTTTTGGTTTTTCCGTTGCTGTTCTCCGCACAAACGGTGTGCCAGGGCTTTTTTACTGCCATTTTGGCAGTTGCAGACTGACAAAACAAATACGCGGATCAATTCACGATTTTTTTCGTACATTGTAAGTCTCCTTGCTGGCGCTTTTTTCCGCTTCTGAACTACCAAAATTCACCCCATTGCAATTCTGCAACGGGGGTGAATTCAGTACACGGCGCCGCCGAATAATTATTTCGCGTACAATCGGAATTTCATCTTCCACTTATCGCCCGGGGCAATGACTTGGAAACCTGCGGCAGCCGGATCGGCGGCATTGGGCGCATTCGTGATCCACGACTGCGGCTCGGGACAACAGTAAGGAACCTGCCCGCCGTTGTTCCAGATCGTCCAGTAGGTCGTCTGAGCGTCGACCTCATAGAACGTGCGCACACCCGTCCGCAGATTCTCGACCAATGCACCGCGGTAGGGCTTGCCGTCGACGTCGATTTCGCCGAGCGTGAAGCCCGCTTCGATTGCCTCACAGCTGGTTACGCGAAGGCCGCCGTCGCGCAGCTTTGCGAATTTTTCAGACAATGGCAACTTTTTGCCGATCGGAAGATTACGATCATTCAATTCAACTTCTTCTTCAACTGCTACACGCATTACATAGTCTGCGTCTGAACCTCCGGCGAACGGAATGCGCATGGGCGTATGGAAGCCCACACCCACAGGCATCGGCGTGCGGCTACGGTTGGCCAACGAAACCTCCTGCTCCAAGCCGGCAGCCGTGAGGCGGTAGGTGATCTTACACTTGAACTCGTGCGGAAAATCGCGGAAAATGGCGTCGTTGGCCGCATTCGAGTAATAACGGCACTCGATCAGCACCTCGTCGTCGTTCTCCAATGCTTTCGACACGGCGAACGGCTGGCTTTTAAGGATCCCGTGATGATAATTATGCTCTTTCTCGATCGTAATGGGATATTGATATGTACGGCCTCCGAATTCGTAGCGGCCGTCTTCGATGCGGTTGGGCGGGAAAAGAATCGGCAGTCCGAAGATCTGGGGACGGCTTTCGAATGTCGCCACTTCATCGGCGGCAGGCGTACGCAGAATCTCGACACCCAGTCGAGTATTGGCAAGCCGCACCAAATTGGCGCCCATCGACGGCACGAGCAATGCCGTATAATCGCCTTTGGCGAACTCCACGGCCTGCAGGCCATAGAAATCGACACAACGAATCATCTTACAGCAAATTTTCGATCTTGGCCTTCAGTGCATCCTTCGACGCTGCGCCGACCTGTTTCTCGACTACCTCGCCACCTTTCAAGAAGATGATCGTCGGAATGTTGCGCACCCCATATTTCATTGTGATCTCGTCGTTCTCCTCGACATCGCATTTGCCGATGACAACCTTGCCTTCGTACTCGGCGGCCAATTCATCGATAAGAGGCGCAACCATCCGGCACGGGCCGCACCATTCGGCCCAGAAATCGATCACGACAGGTTTCTCCTGTGCAAGAACCTCTTGAAAGTTCTCTTTGTTTATTGCTAATGCCATAGATATTAAATTGTTAAATGTTTTTATATAATATGATACTTGATATATTAACCAATGTTTGGCTACACCTAAAGTACGCTATGATATGGTATATCGCAATTGATTATCATCCAGATAGTTGATAAGCGAAGTAGTTATTCCAACCTTATGGCTTTTGGAGAAAAGTCGAATCGAGACGTTGGATGCAGGATCGATGACGGTCATGCGGAAAACGGTTTCGCCTTTCGACTCGCCGACTTTCTGCGTCAGCTCCTGTATCAGCTGCGACGTGATTTCGTTGACGGGAAGCTGCACGCTCAGTTCCTTAATCATCGTATCGCGAAGCTCCTGCAGCTGAACCATCGATAGGATTTTGAACTCCAGCTCCTTGTCATTGTAAGGCCGAGGCTGCACCTTACCTCGTATGAAAAGGAAATAATCGGCAAAAAGGAATTTGCGGAAATTTTCGTAATCCTTACTGAAAAGAGCGAATTCGTGCGTACCGTTATAATCTTCCAGCGTGAATTTGCCCCACGGCTTGCCGGTCTTCGTCATCAGGTTCTGCACGTTGACGACCATTCCCGCCACAGCAATCTCTTTTCCGCGCAGCGTTTCAAGATTCTCCAGATCGGTCAGCTGGTTCTTGCACATGTGATCGATGATGACCTTGTAATCGTCGAGCGGATGGGCCGAAAGGTAGAGTCCCATCATTTCACGCTCTTTGGAGAGCGTTTCCAGCTGGCTCCAGTCGGCGCAGGCCGGAATGACAGGATGTTGAATATCGACTTGTCCGCCACCGCCGAACAGACTTTGCTGGGCGTTGTTCTTCTCGGCCTGGTGGCGCAATCCATAACGAATCAGCAGCTCGATGAACGTCGCGCTGCCCGGATCGCGCAGGTCGTTGCCGAAGAATTTGCCGCGATGAAATCCCGAAATCGAATCGAAAGCCCCGGCATAAGCAAGATTCTCAAGACATTTCAGGTTGACGACGGCATAATTTACCCGCTCCAAGAAGTCGTAAATATCCTTGAA
>JAIDKM010000337.1 GCA_029051915.1 Alistipes sp.
TGCGCTTGTAGAACTTGGGGCCCTCGACGGTGGGATGGTCGCCGTGGCCGTCGAAGATCATGACGTCCTCGCCGATGAGACGCTCGCCGTCGGGAGTCATCTCGGAGACGCTCAGGACGCTTTTCAATCCGGCGCAAGAACCGGCCCAACCGTGGACGAGATAGGCCTTGCCGTCGTCGTCCCACAGAGGGCAAGTGTCGATGACGCCCTCGACCTCCTTGACGAGGTGGGGCTCCGTCCACTCGCCGCGCGGATCCTGCGTTTTGGTCATATAGACGCCGACATAGGGGTTGCCCCAATAAATATAATACCACCCGTCGTGGTAGCGGATCGCCGGAGCCCAGACCCCCTCGCCGTGGCGGGGCTTGTCGAAATGGTCGTAAGGAGGCTGCGCGGCGAAGACGGTGTTGACGATCTCCCAGTTGACCAAATCGGTCGAATGGAGAATCTGCAACCCGGGGACGCAGTTGAACGACGAAGCGGTCATCCAAAAATCGTCGCCCGTGCGGATGACGTCGGGATCGGAATAATCGGCATAGAGCACGGGATTCTTATACTTCCCGTTGCCGAGGTCGGGCGTCCAGACGGTTTGTGCGGAAACGCCGAGGGCAGCGAAGAAAAAGCTGCAAAGAAGCAATGTTTTTTTCATAGGTAAACAGGTCGGTTAAAAATGGCCCGTCCAGTCGTCGTGGAACTGTTCGGAACCGGTCTTTTTAGCGAAAATGGATTCGGGCGAATACTCGGCGGCCTCCTCGTCGGAGAGCTCGTGCGACCACGCGACGCGGCCGCTGCGGTCGGCACCGGGGCCCGTACAACGCCACTCGGCGTAGAACGACGTGCGCTCGCGGGCAGGATCGCGCCAATTATGCCACCCCTCGGGACGGATGGTGGCGGGAAGCTCGCACCCGAGCCACACGGTACGGGCCGTAGACTTCCACGGACGCCCGAGGTAGAGCTTCGAGACGCCCTCGGCCGTCGAGACGCGGCAATTGCGGAAGACGTAGCCGTACTTGTTGCGCTCGGTAGTCGAGGCGGCAGTGATGTAACTGTCGGCCTTGCAATGGATTGTGCAACCGTCGAACAAGACGATCGACGGGCCGAAGATGAAGTCGGTGGTACCCTCGATATGGCTGTCGGTTACGTAGACGCGCGAGACATAGCCTTTGGTGAAGAAGGTATCCTGGTCGCCGACGAGCCGGCAGCGGTCGATCCGGATGCGGTCGCCGCGCGTTTCGAGCGCCACGGCCTGCCCTACCCTGCCGGCGTCGTTCTCGACGGTCAGGCGCTCCAACGACACCTCGTCGGCCTGGATCGAGAAGGTATAGGAGTCGTAGGTAGTCAACTCGTAACCGTCGACGACCTTGCCCGAGAAGTCGTCCCAGACGATGCGCACCTCGTCGGGCGTCTCGCCGGCGCCGCAGATCGCCACCTTGTCCTTGTAGACATCCAACGTAACCTTCTCGCGGTAGGTACCGGGCATGATGCGCACGGTACGCCACGCGTCGGGCTTCGAAGGCAAAGCATCCAGGCAAGCCTGGATCGTAGTGAAGTCGCCGCCGCCGTTGCAATCGACGACGTAGAGGCTCTTTTCGCCCTGCGGCCTGCAACCGCAACAGACGCACAAGAAAAACAATAAAAACCTACTTTTCATTTTCAATTACAACGTTACTCCCGTCTTGAAGATGGCGATCTCCTTGAAACCGGTCGTCTCGTGCTTGAGGTGCTCGCCGTCGGCCGTGGCGAGAATCTTATCGATGAAACGCTCCAAGACGGCCTGCGGCTCCTCGTCCTCGACCAACGACCCGGCGTTGAAGTCGATCCAATTGGACTTGAATTTCGAGAGCTGCGTATTGGTCGAGATCTTCATCGTGGGCACGAACGACCCGAACGGCGTACCGCGCCCGGTGGTGAACAACACGAGCTGGCACCCCGACAAAGCGAGGGCCGAAGCGGCGACGAGGTCGTTGCCGGGCGCCTGCAAGAGGTTGAGACCCTGCTTGCAGATGGGCTGCGTATACTTCAAGACGTCGACGACCTGCTGGGCGCCGCCCTTCTGGACGCAACCCAGCGACTTCTCCTCCAAAGTGGTGATGCCGCCCTTCTTATTGCCGGGCGACGGATTTTCGTAGATGGGCTGGTCGAACTTGCGGAAATACCCCTTGAAATCATTGATAAGGCAGACGGTCTGCTCGAAGATCTCCCGGTTCTCGGCGCGATCCATCAAGATGGTTTCGGCGCCGAACATCTCGGGCACCTCGGTCAACACGGTAGTGCCGCCCTGCGCGATGAGCCAATCGGAAAAGAGGCCGACGAGGGGGTTGGCCGTGATACCGGAGAAACCGTCGGAACCGCCGCACTTGAGACCTACGCGGAGGTAGGAAAGGGGCAGCGGCCGACGCTTGTCGGCGCGGGTCTTCTCGACGAGGTCGCGGCAGATCTCGAAACCCGTGGAGATCTCGTCCTCGACCTCCTGGGCGATGAGGAACTTGACGCGCTCGTCGTCCCACTCGCCGATGGCCTCCTTGAGGGCCGAAACCTGGTTGTTCTCGCACCCGAGACCCAAGACGAGCACGGCGCCGGCATTGGGATGCTTGACCAGAGCGGCCAAGGCGCGCTGGGTATTGGCATGGTCGTCGCCGAGCTGCGAACACCCGTAATTATGGGTATAGACCCGCACGTCGTCGAGGTGCGAACAATCGCACTCGGCCTTGACGCGCGCAGCGATGGCCTGCGCCTGCCCGTTGACGCAACCGACCGAAGGGACGATCCACAACTCGTTGCGGATGCCCATCGTATTGTTCTTGCGGAGGTAACCCATGACCTTGACGTCGCGTTTGGGATAATCGACGTTGTAGACCTTGGGGGCGTAGGAATACTCCAAGTCGTCGCGAAGGTTGGTTTTGAGGTTATGGGAATGGATCCAAGCCCCGGCGGCGACAGGCTCAGTGGCATGGCCGATGGGATAACCGTACTTGATGACGTTTTCGCCCTGGGCGATGTCGCGCAAAGCGAACTTATGACCGCGGGCGATGTCCTCGCGGAGGACGACCTGCGCACCGTCGACGTCGAACGACTCGCCGGCCCTGAGGTCGTCGGCGAGGGCCACGGCGACGTTGTCCGCGGCGTTGATTTTCAAAAACCGTTTCATGGTCTGTAAATCGAAAAAAGGGGCGGGAGCGCGCTCCCAGACGGAACCGCACCCCTGCCCCGGATGAACGATCGGATTACTTCGCGAGGAACTTGTCCAACGCCTTGGCCATGCCCAACTCGCGGATGTCGGCCAGATAAGCCGCCACGGCGGAGATGAAGCCCGGAACCTCGGAGAAGTCGACGGTGAAGATGCCGCTCTCGCGGACGATCTTCGCGACGGTACCCTCC
>JAIDKM010000338.1 GCA_029051915.1 Alistipes sp.
CTTTCGGCCGAAAACGACAAATCCCGAAAAAATCCGTATCTTTGGTTGGTGCCGAAGATACTGCGCCTCGGAATAAAAGCAAGCAGCTTGCTTTTTTCTCTCGGCTTATTCGACTTTGGCTTTGCCGAAGATACTCCCGCTCGGCAAAATGCAAGTAAACTTGCTTTTACCCTCGCTTATTCGTATCTTTGACCGCTCCGAAATTACGACATCCTATGAAAAACATCCGCAATTTCTGCATCATAGCCCACATCGACCACGGCAAAAGCACGCTCGCCGACCGCCTCTTGGAAAAGACCAACACGCTCAACCAGCGCGAGATGCAGGCACAGGTGCTCGACGACATGGATCTCGAACGCGAAAAGGGCATCACGATCAAGAGCCACGCCATCCAGATGGAATACACGGCCCGCGACGGCGAGCGCTACGTGCTCAACCTCATCGACACCCCGGGCCACGTCGACTTCTCCTACGAGGTCTCGCGCGCCATCGCTTCGTGCGAGGGGGCCCTTTTGGTGGTCGACGCCACGCAGGGTATCCAGGCCCAGACGATCTCGAATCTCTACCTGGCTGTCGGACACGACCTTGAAATCATCCCCGTGCTCAACAAGATCGACATGGACTCGGCGATGATCGACGAAGTGAAGGATCAGGTGATCGACCTCATCGGGTGCAAGGACGAGGACATCCTCCTGGCTTCCGGCAAGACCGGTTTGGGCGTCGAAGAGGTGCTCGAAGCCATCGTACAGCGCATACCGGCACCGCAGGGCGACGAGAACGGCCCGCTGCAGGCTCTGATCTTCGACTCGGTCTTCAACCCGTTCCGCGGCATCATCGCTTATTACCGCGTCTTCAACGGCACGCTCCGCAAGGGCGACCACGTGAAGTTCTTCAATACCGGCAGCGAGTACGATGCCGACGAAATCGGCGTGCTGAAGCTCAAGATGCAGCCCCGGCAAGAGATCAAGGCCGGCGACGTGGGCTATATCTGCTCGGGCATCAAAACTTCGTCCGACGTCAAGGTGGGCGATACGATCACGGCCGTCGCGCGCCCGGCCGACGAGGCGATCGCAGGTTTCGAGGACGTGAAGCCAATGGTATTCGCCGGTGTCTATCCCGTGGAGGCCGACCAGTACGAGGATCTGCGGGCCTCGCTCGAAAAATTGCAGCTCAACGACGCGTCGCTGACATTCGAGCCCGAAAGTTCGCTGGCTCTGGGCTTCGGTTTCCGCTGCGGCTTCCTGGGACTGCTGCACATGGAGATCATTCAGGAGCGCCTCTACCGCGAATTCGACATGGATGTCATCACGACGGTGCCCAACGTCTCGTACCGCATCACGACGACCCAGGGCGACACGCTGGAGGTGCAC